>JAYUQN010000758.1:0-3067 GCA_043756725.1 Saprospiraceae bacterium | reverse complement strand
CATATAACTTTCATAAGACCATTTATCTATTAAAAAGAAAGAGTCTTTCAATAAAGGGTCATAAACGACTTTATTAAAGGGGTGTTTTTCTGGTTTTTTAGTACAATTCACCATTAAAAATAGCATAAAAACGAGGTATAACAATTTTGTTTTCATTGTTTTGATAGATAAAATTTAAAGATTAGTCAAAAGATATTTTTTCATAGTGGAAATCGGTTTAAAAAGTTGAAAAATTGGTTAATTACTGAGGGGTATCACGTTTGGGAAATTTTAAAAATTTCCCAAACGTAACGAATGCCCTTTAAACTCATTTAGCCTAAGTCTCCTATCCTTTTTTGAGGTACGCCTCTGTCTGATGCGTTGAGCTTCAGCATTTATATCTCTCCGCTTTTTTTGAGGTATACCTCTCTGATACGTTGAGTTTCAGCATCAATATCATTCGCTTCGCTTTTTGCGAGGTATCTCTCTCTGATGCGTTGGGTAAGGTCAAGATACTCAAGATACTGAACGCCCTCTATGGCATCCAAAGCACAAGACCTTGCAATTTCTTGATTATTACCCGCTTTCAAAATAATGAAAGAGCGTCCCATTTTTTCAAGAACAGTGTATTTGGATTCATCATCCCGATTTTTGTGTACGGAAGCCATGCCATTGTCACGGGCAGCAGTTGTGGCATAGCCTTCTGAACGCAGTAAGACTGTGCCATCAGTATCGTACCAAGCGAAATAGTGTTTACCGTTTGAGTGGGTAAATGCCGCAAGTCCTGGATATTCAGAAGAGATTGTTGCTTGTTCTGCTTAGCTGCCACAAGCCAAATAATCGTCATCAACTTTGTTAATGTTGTTTTCAAGAATCATTTTTTAGTTTGTTTAAAAATTAATAATGCTGGTTTAATACTTAGATACGGGTGCAAATTAATGCTGCACTAATTTCACGATGCCCACAGTAGCTTGCACAGACACCTTCTGAGGCTCTGAACTGCCGTTCAATTCGGGCAATCGGTGATAAATCATGACAGTCATATTGCCAAGCTGATTGTTTTTGGCTAAATAAGCCCGAATGACATCGGTGACATCAAAAATTTGCTCCTTAAAATGTTCATTTTTTGTATTGGTATTCACATTCTGTGCATTTAAAGCAAAAAAATCAATTGAGCCAATATAATTGTCATTGTTAGGGTCTGGGCTTGAGTCCGTACTTTGGTTGAGATACAATTCAAACACGCCATCTGCCCAACCTTTTAGCTTAATTTGTTCAAACACTAAATTAAAACGACTGTCCATGTAATTAGGTGTTTCAGTTTGAGTAGGTGAAAGCGAAAACATGTTCTTATCTGCACTCAAAGCCACTGATTTAGCTACCGCAATCATCATGGAGGGTGTTGCCATCACGGATTTACGTATCTTAGGTTTCGGTGCTTTGGGTATATCTGACCTAATAGGTATTTCTTCATACTTATAATTCAACTGACGGGCAATATCCACAATGTCTTTACCACTCATGGTGATTCTTTTGTCGTTTTCATCGAAGAAAGCAAACTTTTTGGTCATCCATGGGTCTTTGGCATCAGGTAAATCGGGCTTATGCTGGTCCATCCATTTTTCCCAAATGTAGTCAATATTGCAATGATGCATCCAAAATATCGGGTCTTGCGCAGCCGTGTTGGGGTCTGCCATCAAGCCACTGAGCGTAGTATGCACATTACCATGTATGCGCTCAAGGGTACTGTTGAAATTAGGGTCATCCTTACCTACCTGTGACGCTAACAAATCTTCGATTTGCATGGCTTTGGCAAGGTTGATTTGGTTAGATAGTGCTAATAGTCCTCCGACATTCATTTTTGTATCCCGTTTTTTTACAAACAAGAGATTGTTTTGCTCACTTTTCGGTGCAATAAAAGTTTGAGGGAGGCTTCGCCCGTCAGTTTTTGACCAATCCCAATAAGGCAAGGCAAAATTGGGATTCCCTGACTCTTTTCGGAGTATCCGTTCAAAGAAATAGACATACATCCGATGCCATGATAAGAAAAATTCGGACCCGTGGGCGCAACTGTTCCAACTTGGCAGATTGGTTTCAGAGGTTGTACCATGAATACTGGACTGATAAACCCAACTTGTAGGTATCGTACTCTCTTTTGCCTTCATCTTGGCAATAGCTTTCTTCAATGACACTACCATTGGGTCATTTTCCGACATTTCTGAAATATCTTTGCGAATATGCAAAGGCTCTAACTTACTCATTTGATAAGTAGGCGTGCTAAAAAAATCGGGTAAGGCTTGAATTTCTGGTGCATCCGTTGAACACAAAACCAAAGGTACAGGTTTTGGCAATGGGTTATAGGCTTCATGTTTAGCATAAGTGTATGAAAACAAGAGCATAATGACGATTGTCATTGAGAATAGTAAGGCTTTTTTCATTGTGCTTTATTATAGTTTGTTTTAAAATTAATAATGCTGGTTTGCTAAAATAGCTATATTTAAAAAAATATAGATTTGTATGTAGTCGGGAAATTTATTCCCTACTTGGGCTACATCTTACTGATGACCTCCAATGTTACAGCTAAGTCTCGTGCGTACTGTAGTTTCCTATCAAAGTAAGGGCTATTTCTGCCCGACCCTTTGAGCGACATCTGGATTTCAGATAATTTACGCTCAAGGTCTGCTTCAATGTCTTTCAAATTGGTGATAGCGTGATTGAGAACATCGCAACCCGCTTTCTGAATGATTAATTTTTGTAATTCTGTCATTGTTTAGTGAAAATTTTAGCTTCGCTGTCGAGATGACATTGAATATTGTTATAAAAAGATTTTACCAGTTAAAGCACTCTTTTAACTGGTAAAATAAAAACACCATCTGTCAATGTTTAGCTTTACCAGTTATCTCGATAATCCCTAAATACGGTCAGTTCCTTGCAATCATCTTCTTTTTTGTGATACTTTTTGTTTTAAAAATGATTATACTAAAAAGGATAACTATTTAACTCCTCATTATTTTTAACCACAAATGACACAAATTTTCACGAATTAAATGCTTTTGTATCCGAATTCGTGAAAATCTGTGTCATCTGT
>JAYUQN010000757.1:0-3071 GCA_043756725.1 Saprospiraceae bacterium | reverse complement strand
GTGCAAATTCTACTCTTGGGAAATTGGATTTTACCAATTTGAAAACTTTAAAACCTAAGCCTTTTAAGGCATCTTCTTTATGCCCGTTGGTGAAAAGATTGGGTAATTCCTTTTTCTTTTCATCTATCAGTTTTTCAATAACCCGTTTATTGCGCTCAATGGTGATGTCGCTTATTTTTTTGAAACCTGCTTTATAGGTTTCACTGTTTGTATCTGTGGCTTCGGGAATTTGGACCAAAATATATTTTCTATTGCCTTCATCTTCTTGATTCAGTTCTGTTACAGCTTGTCCTGTTGTTCCCGATCCGCCAAAAAAATCAAGTATAATAGAATCCTCTCCATTGGCTATTTTAATACATTGTTTAACTAATTTTGAGGTTTTAGGATTA
This sequence comes from Saprospiraceae bacterium, assembly GCA_043756725.1. GTDB lineage: Bacteria > Bacteroidota > Bacteroidia > Chitinophagales > Saprospiraceae > JAAFJT01. The sequence continues at coordinate 2,682 of JAYUQN010000757.1, read as the reverse complement.
TCAAAAACACCTTTATCAATCAAATTAGCCAATTCTTCATTGGCTTGATGTGAGCTACCAACATTTTCATAAGACCAAAGTGAACCCACAGTTTTACCTTGTTTCACTTCCGTTAAAAAAGACTTTTCATTGGCAGAGCCTTTACCATCTTTTCCAAAATAAAGCCTATTATCCTCATAAAGTTTCAATAAATCATCTTTTGAGTAAAGCGGAAAACGTCCTTTTGGCGGTGTCCATGAAATGCCATTATCAAATTTGATTGAGTAAGTTGTTGTACCACTTTTAGCGTGTAAGGGTGTCGCTTTCCAAACGCCTCTTTCATCCTTATCGGGGTTTGTGTAGGCATCATCCATTTTTTGAGTTCTATCAAGCAAACCTATCTCAAAATCCTCTTTACTTTTTGCATATAAAACAATATACTCGTGTTGTCGTGAAACATATTTTGCATCATTAGCTGTTGTATATTTACTATGCCAAACAATTTCGCTAATAAAATTTTCCTCCCCAAATACCTCGTCACAAATTTTTCTCAAATTATGCACTTCATTGTCATCAATAGAGATGAAAATAACGCCATCTTCTCTAAGTAAAGTACGGGCAATGAGCAAACGGCTATACATCATATTGAGCCAATTGCTGTGATAACGTCCATCGGTTTCAGCATTTGTATCCACTTTTACACCGTTTTCAAGAATACCTGCGTCGTGCCAATAGTCTGTTTTATCTTGTGTGAAATTATCACTATAGACAAAATCCTTTCCTGTATTATAAGGTGGGTCAATGTAAATACATTTTATTTTTTCTCTGTAACTACCACTCAATAGCTTCAAAACTTCCAAATTTTCACCTTCAATGATACAGTTTTCCGTTTCAAAAGCATTGACACTCCTTTTTTCATCCCATATCAAAGTGGCATCGCTTGGGGTAAAAGCATTGCGTTTGGCTTGGCTTTTACCAAACCAACGAAATTCGTAGCGTTCTGTCTCTTGAATACTGAGGGGGTCTATAGCTTTTTTAAATTCATCCAAATTAAGTTTACCTTCATCGTTAAACAAATCGGGAAACAGTTTTTTAAGGGTTTCCAAGCGTTCCTTGTTCCAATCATGCGACAAAGGCATAAAGTCATTTATATTTTCCATAATTTAGGCTTGTTCGGTTAATTTGTTAATCGTTATTTTGGCTTGTTCTTTAAAAGTTTGATAGTGTTTAATAGGTGCTCTATAGTGCACCTCAACGCCCAGCGTCGTAAAATGCTTTAAAGCACAATTTATTTTATAGATTTCACTCTCTGTCAAAGATTTTTTATCGTGAATATCGTCGGTTGCTTTTGTTTCAATGACAAAATAAAATTCAGATTCAAGCCCATCTTTGAGGTTTTTACGTTTCATAACCAGCCCAAAGTCGGGTTCGTAATTGCCAATAGGTGTTTTTATTTTATAAAAACTTGGCAATTTGAGAAAGCAAATAACTTCATGGTCTCTTTCTGCAGCTAATGAGAAATGGCGTTCGGGCGTGCTATTGCTATCCGCAACAAATTTATCATACACCCCTTTTATGGGCGTGTCCATCACTGTATTTTTATCAATTCGTCGAACATAATCATTAAAATCAAAAGGGAAACTTTCGCCTGTGAGGTGATAATCTAAGCCCCGCATCATTTCATCAAGCTCGATGTTGCGAATAATAAAAGCGGCTTCGTGAATATATCTGGGTGGGTTTTTAATCCATTGGTTATAATTTGTAATTTTACCTACAATTTTAAACAAGGTGTTATAACTCAACCCCGTATTTTCACTCAATTCTTCGAGTAAATCTAAGGGTGTAAATTTTGCTTTCAGCTTTATGCTTTCTGTACCGCCAAAAGTATCCGATTTCTCTTCTTGTGTAAGGGTGTCTATTTTAAAACTGGATGCCTCAATGATATAATCGGGAATAGCTATTTGATTGATACGATTAGCAGCATTATCAATAAGGCTTTGTTCATCAAAAGCCACGGAGTAGTCTGTTTTTTTTGCCATCGCTTTCCAAAATCGCTTAAAAGCGGCGTCAATGGTATCGGAAGTATTGCGTTTAAAATGCACTTCGTCTTGTGGTTTATCTTTATGCGTGTGTGTCATACTTGCCCCTGCATCTGTATTGCCGTAAATGGCTCTTATTTCATTTTGATACTGTTCTACAAAAGTTTCATAACTTTCATTTGGCACAACGGTCAATTGGTTGATACGTTCTGATTCATCCTTTAAATCTAAAGCATCATAAATGCGTTGTCCATTTTGATTCACACAAATACGAAGCCCACGCCCTATTTCTTGACGTTTGCGAATATCGGAATAAGCGGTGTTGAGTGTAGCAATATTAAACACATTCGGGTTATCCCAACCTACGCCCAAAGCAGAGTGTGAAAAGATAAATTGAACAGGATTTGTGAGCGTTAAAAGTTCTTCTTTACCTTTTAAAATGAGTTCATAAATTTTACCTTGCTCTTTGATACCCCCCTCAGTATCGGCGTATTCTCCACTCGATTTTTGGGCAAAATAGTAGCCTTGCAGGGCTTGAATGTGTTGGACATCTGGTATTTCACCATTGTTATAATCGGGATAAATAGCTTTATACTTTTCAACAAAAAGGTTTTTAATAAGGGGGTTTTCACCCATATAATTAGCCACTTTATCAATGAAAATA
>JAYUQN010000756.1:0-8332 GCA_043756725.1 Saprospiraceae bacterium | reverse complement strand
GTCAAAGTTCCCGTTGTACACAAGCCACTCGCATTACAAACTTGGTAAGTAATCACCACTGTTCCGCTGAAATTTGGTGCAGGGGTGAAAGTATAACTGCCATCTGGATTTAAGTTGAAAACACCAACTGTTGACGGTATAACTGTAACAGGGCTGAAAATTAAAGCGCCACCGTCCACATTCGTTATACTCGCTGTCAAATTACCCGTTACAGGCTTATCTTCTTGTGTTGAAACGTTAGAAGCAGTTGCCACGGGTGCATCGTTTACTGGTTTCACTGTGATGGTCAAAGTCGCTGTATCGCACAAACCACTTGGGTCACATACTTTATACGTCACTACCACCGTACCATGATAATTTGGTGTCGGTGTGAAGGTATAAGTGCCATCTGTATTTAAAGTAAATACCCCCTCAGTATTAGGCGTTGTACCAATCTGTGTGAAAGTCAAATCCGTTTTAACATTATCTACATCTGAAACGCTTGGTTTTAAATCCCCTGTTTTTAATACATCTTCCGTAGCGGGAACTGTGGTATTGACTGCCACAGGCGCATCATTGACCGCATCAACTGTGATGGTTAAAGTGGCAGTATCGCACAAGCCGCCCAGGTCACACACCTTATAAGTCACCACCACCGTACCATTGAAATTTGGATTAGGCGTGAAAGTATAAGTACCATCATTATTGAAAACAATACTACCTTGTGCCGTAGGAATTGTCGTAATTTGAGTAAAGGTTAAAGTACCCCCCTCAGTATCCGAGTCATTAGAAGCGACTGTATCTGAAACGGGTGCATCTTCATTCGTAGAAATACCATCATTAACCGCCACAGGCGCATCATTAACAGCATCAACCGTAAAGGTCAAAGTAGCGGTATCACAAAGCCCAGCTGCATCACATATTTTATAATCCAAACTTACAACCCCGTTGAAATTCAAGGCAGGGGTGAAAGTATAAGTACCATCATTATTGAAAACAATGCTACCTTGTGCCGTAGGCACAGTTGTAATTTGAGTGAAAGTCAAAACACCTGTTTCAATATCAGAGTCATTAGAAGCAACCGTATCTGAAACGGGTGCATCTTCATTAGTGGTTTTAGCATCATTAACCGCCACAGGTGCATCATTAACAGATGTAACAGTTATTGGAATCGTCACGGTATGACAGAAGCCCGCTTGGTCACAAACCCTAATACACACCGAATCAAGTCCATTAAAATTTGTATTTGGGGTATAATTCACACAAACACTAGAACCAGAGATATAAGGCGTACCCAATGCTCCGTTTGCTGCACTGCAAGTTAGAGAAGTGATAAAAGTATCACCTGTATTCGGGTCAGTTACAGCTCGACAGATTAAAACAGGTGTATCTTCATCAGTTGTTACAGGCGTTGAGGTAATAACGGGGGGATAATTACAATACAATGGGTCATTGACCGTAATCGTTACCGCACCCGAATTAGCATCCAAACAGCCCATACCATTGTTAACAACGGCTCTATATTGTTGATTATTAACTGCATCTGAAAAAGTATAAGGATTAGCGGTAGATACAATATCATTCCAAGAAGTACCACCATTGGTAGAAGTTTGCCATTTCACAATAGCTCCTGTTTGACCACTTAGTGAAATACTACCAGAGTTTGTTGAGCTACACAAAACACCGCCCGAGTAAGAAGTTGAGCCACCGAGTGAGGGGTCATTGACGGTAATGGTAACAGCACCCGAATTAGCATCCAAACAACTCGTTCCATTATTAACAACCGCTCTATATTGCTGATTATTAACGGCATTAGAGAAAGCGTAAGGATTAGCGGTAGATACAATATCATTCCAAGAAGTACCACCATTGGTAGAAGTCTGCCATTTCACAATAGCTCCTGTGTTTCCACTCAATGAAATACTACCAGAGTTTGTTGAGCTACACAAAGCACCACCTGTATAAGCCGTTGAGCCACCGAGTGAGGGGGCATTGACGGTAATCGTTACCGCACCCGAATTAGCATCCAAACAGCCCATACCATTGTTAACAACGGCTCTATATTGCTGATTATTAACGGCATTAGAGAAAGCGTAAGGATTAGCGGTACTTGCAATATCATTCCAAGAAGTACCACCATTGGTAGAAGTTTGCCATTTCACAATAGCTCCTGTGTTTCCACTCAATGAAATGCTACCAGAGTTTGTTGAGCTACACAAAGCACCACCTGTGTAGGCAGTTGAACCACCAACAGAAGCCGCTGTACATGTTTGAATACCAAAATTCACCCCAGATACATTGGCGGTGCTTACAGTTATTGAGGTCGTTGTATTAACCGTGCCATCACCTCCCGCAGCAGTTCCCTCACCAGAGCTAGTCCACCCTGAAGGCAGACTTGCAGCAGGAGCCGCTGCGCCAATTGAACCCGCTGTCGTGCTTAATATCACCGTATAACTAGCGGCACTTACAGTTGAAAAAGAAAAAGCACCACCTGATGCCACGGCAGTGCTTTGGACAACATTACCACTCCCATTTACTAAAAGGGCATATAAACCACCAGCATTTGTACCGGTTCCATCTATTGTAGCATCTGTTAAACCATCGGTATCATCATAAACAGTACCAGAAACGGTATAAGTAGCTGTGCTAAACGTTGTTGTTACAGTACCTATAGAAGTAGAACCTATATAAGGTGTCGCTGAATTTGTAAATACACCAGGGGTCATAGTGACCGTTGCCGTATAAAATATTTCTAACGAGTCCCCTCCCACTATATAAAATGACTTATAAGGGAAAGGCGTTGCACCCCAGCTGATTCCTCCTATCCATTTAAGTTTACCAGTAGCACCAGAGGCAGGTAAGGAGGTAGCATTTGTTGAATTGACATCACTTGTTCCAAGCGTGCTCCCAAAGGTAAGTCCCGTAGGGAGTACATCCACAATACTGTCAATGGAACTACCTGTACTGGTTGTATTTTTTACCGTAACTTTATATGTAATAAGGTCACCAGGCAAAATATTGGTACTTTGTAAATTTTTGGTAACGGTTATACCTGATGACGGATCGGCAGTGACACCGATACCAACAAAGGAATCGAAATTACTTGAATACTTAGGGTTGGTTGTTCCTTGGCTAGCATAAGATCTAGCAATTGTAGAAACATTTATACAGTTTACTTGAAAATAATATCTAACTGTTACAAGATGGTTCGAGCCACCTTGATTTGCGGTCGCTGTAAAATATAACTTATCCGTTGTATTTACAGGGATAGCGGTTACATCGGTGGATATAATTTTTGAATTTGTTAATTGGTAGCACCCTGCGGCAAAAGTATAATTACCTGCTGGCTGTAAATTAAAATTATCGCCAATACTTGAATTGCCAAATTCATAAATAACATCTATATAAATAATTTTTCCTATTGTGGCAACGCCACTAATTGTTTGAGATGATAAAAGTCCACCTGCTGCTGCACTTATACTCGATTTGGTTGTCACTGTTGTTGAGCTAGAAACGGTTCCAGTATTTGAATCATTGACTGTCACTAAAAGACTACAACTCAAGTTATGAGCACAGCCATATTTAATAAACCAATACACCACATCACTTGAATCATTTGCCAAAGTTCCAATATACTGTTTTGCAATTTGTCCTCCTGTTAAAGCAAAACTATCACAAGACTCACTAAGCGTTACCTCCAAATTGTTGAGAGTAGCACCAGAAATATTTTTCACTCTAAAACCAACATAAGCGGCTCTGGGACCTTGAGTACAGGGGTTGTTACTATCTAATACCAATACAGGGGAGGTCACCATCGTAATAGAGACAGCTCCTGTATTGAGGGCAAAGCCAATTGAAGGGCTAGATAGAACTGTTAAAAGCCCCAAAACTAAACGGCGGTAATGCTGTTTTTTCAACTCTTGAACCTGTCGTTTCATGCAATTGATAAAGCCAACGGTGCTCAAAGCAACCATTAAATGCAGTAAAAAAGCATGAATCGTTTTGGTTCTAGCGTGAGATAAAAAAGTAAGAAGTGAATTACAAGTTATCAATTGCTTCATCGCTTAAAAATTTTTATAGTTTATTTACATTCTTTTAGCATTCTTTAGAATGTATTGTATCTAATTAAAAGCTGTTTAAAAATCTATATTGGAGACAAAAACTAGGCTATTGGAAAGATGTTGTGCATCATTCCATGTACCAATTGGGCATATATAAAAAGGCTATCTAATCCTGATAGTCAATCCCTTTTATAGTATCGACTCATTGAATTCGTAAAAAATGGGAGATATAAAAATGTAGTTGTGAACAATCTGTAAAAAATAAAATAGTGTGAACAATGTATTGAAAAAGTAAATTAGTTTATTACTCTTTTTATGGTATTCAATCCCTGTGCCAAATCGTTTTTTAATCCGTCACAAATGCTCAAAACAGGGAAATATGACAAAACTCGGGCTAAGGAAAAAATCTTTTTAGCCAGTTTTTCGTCTATATATATTGTTTTTTTAAACAAATAATAGGTAAATCAGCGTATTTTCATTAATTTTTTTTTGAAATATATGTTTTAATATGCCAAAATTCATGTCACAGATTTGAATACCTGTTACATTCGAGCGTTGATGAGCCATATTGTGAAGGGCGCAGATTTACCAATCTCGAAGATTTCGTAAATCTTGTATGACTCAACAACGCTCGCATCTATAAGGTGTAATTTGGAATGATATTCATTACTGCAATTATTCTTTTCAGAATAACGCATTAGACACTATTACCCCTCAGTAAAAAACCAAAAGGCAAAACCCGCGAAGCGTTTTCAACACGTTTGGAGGGTTTGAGTATTACTATTGAAAGAAGAATGAAATAAGCAGGTAAAAAAATGCGTTAAGTATAGCTAAAACGCAATAAAAAGATGGGACGGAAATTACAATTTTATACCCATTCCTATAAAAACTACACAATATTTCCTTAATTTTACCCCCAAAATAAAGGAAATTAAGCGAGTTTTACTAATTTTATTGTTGCTATAATTTTTTGTGTGCAAGGGGGCATTTTTTTACAATAACCTTGTTAAAATGAACCACGTAGAGACGTTGCACTGCAACGTCTCTACAATTGCACACTAAAAATTACAGCAACATTTTATTTATCCTGTAAATTCCTACTCAACCCAACATTATTTTATCATGCAACACTTAAAATGAACAGACTACAAAACCTCATAAACCGCTTCAAGGCTTGGTATGAACAAGCCTCTTTCGATAAGTGGACTAAAAAATCCAACAACTTTCTATTGTTAACTTGGCGGTTAAGCCTGGCTTTTCTCGTTATTTGGGTCGCTTGGCGATTTAGCAATATCGCTGAAAGTGATAGATATGTGCTGAAAGCTTTCACAGTGCCACCAGATATGGAAAAAATGGGGTATCGAGGTGAAACCGTCGTTGCCAAACTTATGTCTGAAATGCTGCAAATTACGTATCCGAAAGACAGCAGCACGAGCCGCATGAGTGCGTGTCGGCAAAATGATAAAGCCCGTTTGCAAACCCAAATGCGCATAGCAGATGGGAGTGAAAGAAGCAGTTATGATATCAATGTGGTCTTCGAAGCGGGTAAAACCTTGCTTGGCATTGAAGATAAAGTGATTACGGGCTATATCGTGAATGCGAATAAGCAGTTTTCTATGTTCATTCAAATGCCAGATGAACCCCTTAAAACCGTGTCTATTGATGAAAATACGCCTTTAGATTCGCTTTTTTACAAAGCTGCCTTATACCTCACGCGCCAAACGACCCCTCAGTATTTGGTCAATTATTTTATCCATAAAAAGCAGTTTTCAGAAGCTGAAATGCTGTTGTCTGAATTGGATTTCAAGCAAACCAATATGCCTGATGCAACGGAACAAGACCATATCCAAACGCTTTCAAATTGGGCAAATTACTATCTCACAAAAGCTATTTCAACAGATAACATCGCCCTTACACACGATGCCTTAAATAAAGCCAGAGAATTGCGCGAGCGTTTCCCAAATGATATTGCAGGTTATGCTTTAGAGGTTAGTATTTTAATGACCAAAGCAGGCTTCGGATATCAAGGCTATGGTTACGATAATATAAAAGCCATTGATACACTCGCAAAACAGGCTTTTGCACTGACAAAAGAAGCTGAAAGGAAGAATAGTCGCTTGAAAAGTGCGTATTTTGATAAAAAACAGGTGATGGGTTTGATGCTCTGCAATGCGGCGTATTTAGCCAATCAATGCCATTTGGAAGACCCTAAAGTTTTGGAAAGACACTTCCAAAAATCGAGGGCAATCATGCCACAAAGCGTCTATATTTACAACACTTTGGCGTATTTTTACTTGAAACAAGACAATTCAGACTCTGCCAAACGCTATATTAGTGATGCCTTAAATGCCAACCAAGCCGATGGCAATATCTGCGATTCGTATGCTGAAATCATGCTGCATTTTGGCGACACCACTGCTTTTTTTAAAGGCGTGGATTTGGCTTTGAAAAACCAAAAACCGGCAACCGTTGCCAATGTTGAAAGCTATCGCAATAATAAGCGTTGGCAAAATCTTAAAAACAGCCCTTATAAAGCCCGTTTTCAAGCTTTGTTTGATACTTATGCACGGTCGCGTGAGCCTAAATCGTCTTCCATTAAGTTAAATTGAAGGTAGTTTTAAATTTTCAGAGTCAGTTTAACAATACAAACAACTGTGGTATATTAAAAATCGTAGTGTTTTATACAACTCTCTTTAGACAATAGGGCATAGGCGTCCCTCCGTCTATTGAAACCGTATAAATATCATTCATGCCCGCAATATCTTGTACGGTGCTGTGAAAATAGAGTCTATTGCCATCTTTACGCCAACCACTCACTATTTCACCAACCTCGTCAAAAGTTAAACGTTTGAGTACACCTGTTTCAAAAGTTAAAATATAGACATCGCCATTACCTGTCCGCGTTGAGGTAAAAGCCAATCGCTTGCCATCGGGTGAGTACAGAGGATTGGATTCCGTGGCAGGATGAGACACCAGCAAATGGGCATCCCCGCCTTTTATAGATACCGTCCAAATATCGCCACCTGAAACGAATGCGAGGTCATTGCCATTGGGTGAAATGCTGGGTTCTGAAAAAGAGGGTAAAGAAGACTGCGTTAAAGCAGTTTGTTTTAATAGGGAACTCAGTAAAAAGAGTGTAAATAGGGCTTTGTACATAGGTATCAAATTTACATTGTTAAACTTTAAAAGCGGATACAAGGGAGGACTCTGAATGTAATTTATATCCAAATTCATCCTTCGTCGGTATGCCCAAATGGCTTTCCACTAAAATTACGAAAGTATCTATATTTATATCCTAAAAGCAACAAAATTGTCCTTAAATTATTGCAAAAAAGACGAATAGCTAAAATTACTGGATTTTATGATAGAATGGGTTATATTTACAAACTAAATAACAGCACTTAATCGTTTAGAACTTGAAATAGAATGTAAAACACGCGGTGTTTAGTATGAGTAATGTCTATCTTATGCGTGCGTTTTTTATTAAATATCCAATTTTTTATAAAAACCACTTAGAAAAAAAATAAAAAACATTCTATCTGTCGAAATTTTCATAAAAAAGTTAGTTTTGCTCAAGGAATTAAAATGAATAGGCAATTAATATTTTAAAACAATACAAATGTAACGACTATGCAACAATTCACTATCAAAGAACTACGGCAACTATTAATGGCTGGTAGAACATTAGCCGAATGTGAAAATATCAAAGATTACTTTTTCAATTGGGTTAAAGAACACACCACCACTGCTTTTAAACTAGAGTATAAGGGTAAAGAAATGGCAAATGCCATCAAAGATGCTTTGTCTTATGCTTTCAAAAGAGACATTTCTATCCGTGGTCTGAGGATGTTTGAGGTCAAAAACCTTCACCTCCTTCATGGAACTTGTGTATTTGAAACATGCGGTCACGCAACTTTTTTCTATTTCTCAGATATTGATAGAGGGATGCTCATTCGGGGTGATGGGAAAGATTATTGGTTGGCTGCATTTGCATTATCAGGCAACTCGTCAGGATTTAGTAGTAGCATTGTCGGACTTGAAAATTGAGGATACCAAAATGGTATTTTCATCTTTTATTTGAGCCTTTATCAAATGGTCAACTTCTGGTTTATAAAGTAAAGACGACCACGGTTATTCGGCATACTATGATGCCGTGAAAATGTATAAAAATGAACCTTAAATGAAGGGGAAGATGAGTAAGCGGTATGATTGATTTCAGGACTTACATCTGTTTCTGATAAATCGGCGATTCAAGAATTACAAAAAAATTAAAATACTAATAATATGTCAAC
>JAYUQN010000755.1:0-3075 GCA_043756725.1 Saprospiraceae bacterium | reverse complement strand
AAGACAATTTAAAACTTTGGGAAGAAGGTTCTCCTTTAAATCATGTTGGTAAAAACACACCGCCAACGCTGTTTTTAAATAGCTCGGTCGAAAGAATGCACGCAGGACGTGACGATTTCAGAAAGGTATTGAATCAATATAAAATTTATTCAGAAGCGCATACTTTTTCTGATGCACCCCATTCTTTTTGTCTTTTCAACCCGTGGTTTGAACCAACTATTAAATACATTGGGGATTTTTTAAAGAAAGTGATGCAGTAACTTGATACTGAAATATTAATATCATCACACGAATTACACGAATTTTACTACGAATTTCACCAATTTAGATGTGGACAGCACGTGGGCAACATCTAAATTGGTGAAATTCGAGTGCAAATTCGGGGAATTCGTGTGAAAATATCAATAGTTACAAAGGCTCTGCTCATTTATTTGGTTTCTTCCTCGGAAATTGCTTTTTGCACGATATTCACTCGATGTGCATAAGTGTTCAAAAAACGTAGGGAGTTGTAGCTTTTTCACAAGGGAACAAACCGCCCCTCTGCAAAAAAACTCAAAGGATTGAGCATTTCATTCGCCCATTCTCCAAATACGGCAAGTGGTTTTCCGCCACTCAAAGCCATGAGCCGCCAACCAAGTTCTTGATTTTTGTCCACCACGAGTTTAAGTTGCTTTTTTTCACCGTCTACTATATAAAACTGTTTTTCATAATAAACAGGAATGACGTGGGCTATCAAAACGGGAAACGTTTCAAGCCACGGGTTTTGAGCCACAACCGTTGCATAGGTGTTTAAAAACTGTGTAAAATTTTGTGCCATAGGCATCCCTTCGGAAAAACCAACGATTTGTGAAAAAGCGGTTGTTTGTTCAACCGTTTTCACGGCAACTCTTAGTGGAAAAGCAGCAGGGTAAAAAACGACTTCTACTCGATACGCATAACCATCGAGCCAAGCGGTGGGGAAACCTATATTGCCAAAAGCAAAATCGAGAACGAGTGCAATTTTACCCGTTTCACGCCCTATAAGCCACACACGGCGGCTTGTGAGATTGTCTTCTTCCTCGGTTTTCACTTGCCCGAGTACGAGCCAATCATCTGTTACGCCCGTCTGTGTAAAAAGGTCTTCTTTTTTGACGGTCATGCCTGCTTGAATCAGTATATCGTCTTGCAAGTTTTCAGGGAGTGCCTCAAATTTTTGAAAGGCTTTGGTGAAAAGATAGAGCGTACCCATTTCAGCCAACAATTGCTCGTACCAATTTTCGGGATAGCGTTCTTTCAACGAAGCCCATGATTTGATGCGGCGACTCACACCCCCAACTTTGGCATCCACCATGCGGGCAGCAAATTCGCTCCAATAGGGAGGGGGGGTATTATCGAGGGCAGCAATGCCTTCTCTTATCAAATCGAGCAAACGGTTTTGTAAGTCTTGGATACCGTCTGCCATGAGTTCGAGGCGGTCTGTACGTGTTTTATCTTTTGAGGCTTCGCTTTTGAGGGTTTGCTCTTCGGTTTTGGGAACCGTTTTCGCAGCCGTGCGGCGGTCACGTGCGTCCAACCAATCAACTACATACTGAGGGGGTGTGTTTTGAACAAAATTTTGCGCATTGCCCTCCGCTGCCATGAGCAAAAGGGCAAGCGTGTGTTTGCAGGGAAAACGTTTGACAGGGCAAGAGCATTTGTAAGCGGGTCCATTCAAATCGACAATAGCGCGATAGGGTTCAATGCCACTGCCTCGGCTTTCACCCCATAAAGCACGGTCGTTGCGCTCAGCGATTATCCACTTGCGGGGAAAAGCGAGTTGTTCGGCACGTTGCAGGGTGTTGTCGTCAGGTGCGAGGGAGCGGGCTATGTCGAGGCTTAGAGTCATTTAAATGGCAGATGTACGATGTGCAAATTCAAGCGTGTGGTTTAGGAAACGGTTTCTTTATTTTTTTCAAAAAAATAAAAAAACCGTTTCCTAAACCACTTGGCTAATTTAAAGTCGTGCAAGACATTCGTCTTCTTTTTGACGCATACGTTTTGCTTCTTCCGCGGTTTTATCTTTATAACCACACAAATGCAGGATACCATGAATCATAACGCGGTGCAATTCGTTATCAAAGGTCGTTTTAAAATCTTGGGCATTGTCTTTCACACGGTCAATACTGATGAAAATATCGCCTTCGATGGGGTCGTTATTATAAGGGAAAGTGATGATGTCAGTTAGGGTATCATGGTCGAGATGTTCAACATTCATTTTATGCAGATATAAGTCACTACAAAAAATGTAGGTGACAGCACCGAGCGATTTACCTTCGATTTCTACGGTTTTTTTTATCCAATTACTGAGGGGGGTCTTTTTAAGTAGTTGGAAATCAATGTCTTCGGTGTGATATGTTATTTTTTTGCTCATGATTAGATAAGCGGATGAATCCGCTTTGACGGGTTCGGATGAATCCGTAGCTACGGGTTCGGATGAATCCGAAGCTACGAGTTCGGATGAATCCGAAGCTACGGGTTTAGGCTAATAACTTTTTAACAATACTGGAAATAACAGCACCTTCGGCTTGCCCTGCTACTTTTTTATTGGTTGCACCCATTACTTTGCCCATGTCTTTCATGCCTACTGCACCCATTTCAGCAATGATGTTTTTAATGATGCTTTCAAGTTCTGCTTCACTCATTTGTTGAGGAAGGTAACGCTCAATGATGGCAATTTCTTCACGCTCGGTTTGAGCAAGGCTCTCTCGACCGTTTTGTTCAAAAATAGAGAGGGATTCTTTGCGCTGTTTCACCAATTTTTGAAGGAGTTTTATTTCGCCCTCTTCGTTCATTGCGATACCGCTGCCATCGGTTTTAGCCAGCATAAGAGCGGCTTTTATGGCTCTTACGCCGCGTAAAGTAACCTCGTCTTTAGCTTTCATGGCTGTTATGAGGTCTTTTTGGATTGTTGTCTCTAAACTCATATTCTTTATTTATTATACGTTTATTGAAATTGAGTGAAAAATAGAGAGTAGATTTAGGGCTCGACCTCCGCCACATCCGATTCCATCGGCGGAGGCGATGGATCTTCGGTTCGAAGCGCTTCTGCGACTCACT
>JAYUQN010000754.1:0-3076 GCA_043756725.1 Saprospiraceae bacterium | reverse complement strand
GTGCGTCTTGCTCATTGTGGTTTTGATAAAGTACATGATAATACGGTGAATCAAACCAATTGGCAAACCATTCTTTTGTCATTCGTGAATTGTTAAGTAGCTTCGGCTTCAGCCGAACCCGTTTAAACGGCTTTAGCCGTTGTGTAATCAACGGCTAAAGCCGTTTAAACGGGTTCGGATAAATCCGAAGCTACGTATTTTTACGGAAATATTCCCAAATTTTGATAATCGCTGCCCACTTTATTAATAGCCACAACGAAAGCCGCCGTGCGCATATCCTCAATATCGGGTTGTTTGAGCCATTGATTGCGGATAGAATGATACGCCATAATCATGGTTTCTTCTAAGCCAGAGCGCACCAAATCTATTTCATCGGGACCTTTTGTGAGGATGTCTTTTTCCCGATCTGTTATGGTTTTACCCGTATAATCTTCGATGGTTTTCACAAAATTTAGATTCGTATTACGCTCAAAACGCTTCGTCATACGCCCAAAACGAACGTGCGACAGGTTTTTTAACCATTCAAAATACGATACCGTTACCCCCCCTGCGTTGATGAACATATCGGGTAAAATCCACACGCCATTTTTAGCTAAAATCTCACTGGCTTCTGAGGTAACGGGCCCGTTTGCCGCTTCAGCAATGATTTTAGCTTTGATACGATGGGCATTTTCTTCGGTAATTTGATTTTCAAGTGCGGCAGGAATCAAAATATCGCAGTCTAACTCTAAAGCCTCTGCACTACTGTTAAGGGGTTTTGCACCTGCAAAATCCATAATAGTTCCTGTTTTTTTGCGGTGTGCCAGCAGTTTTTCAATATCAATGCCTTTGGGATTGTAGATGGAGCCTTCGTATTCGGCAATACCGACAATTTTAGCATCGCCTTCTATTTGGCAAATCCTTGCTGTATGCGAACCCACATTACCCAAGCCTTGTACGACGATTCTTTTACCCGCCATACCTTTCGACAAACCCAATTTTTTCATGTCTTCTCCAATACTCAACATTTCACGCACGCCATAAAAAACGCCGCGTCCTGTTGCTTCATCCCGTCCTTGAATGCCGTTCATGCTAACAGGTTTGCCCGTTACGCAAGCAATTCCATCCAATTCTCCACTGTTCATGTGCTTGTAGGTGTCGAGTATCCATGCCATTTCACGGGAGCTTGTGCCGTAATCGGGTGCGGGAACGTCAATGCCGGGTCCAATCATTTTACGATAGACCAACTCGGCGGTGTAGCGGCGGGTGATGCGCTCCAATTGTTCAACGGTGTATTTTTTAGGGTCAATCTTGATACCGCCTTTTGCGCCGCCAAAGGGCACATCTACGAGGGCGCATTTGTAGGTCATCAAAGCCGCAAGAGCCATAACCTCCTCTTGATCCACGCTCATGGCGTAGCGGATACCGCCTTTTGTGGGGGTGCGGTGGTGGCTGTGTTGCACACGATAGGCTTCAATGACTTCAAAATCATCGCCTATGCGGACGGGATAACGCATTCTCAAAACCGTATTACAGGCTTTGATTTGGTCGAGAATGCCTTTGGACAGAGTGGTATGCGCCGATGCCTTAGCAAAGTTGCGGCTTACACTTTCAAAGAACTGATTACTCATGTTGATTAATTTGATTTTCTAATTTGGTTAGCTTTCTGTCAATATTGATTAGATAAATAATAATGCCGATGAAAATAATTAGGATAACGCCGACGACGACGTATATCATGCCTGTGTTGCGCATGAAATCTACTGTTTCTACATTTTGAGCGTTGGCAGCGTTTAGACTTAGAAAAATGAGTGCTGTTATGAGTGAGAATATTTTTTTCATTTTGTAAAATTAGCTGTTAATAGTTACTAAAATATCACTGAAAAGGATAAAATACTGAGGGGAGTCAATTCATCATCACTTTCTCCTTCAAAATTTCATACCGATACAACAAACTTGCTATCCAAATCCCCAATAAAATCCATCCAAGACTTGCAGGGTAAAAAACCAAACGCATCGTATTGTCCAAATCTTGAGACCCAAAAGCAATATTGGAGCCATTGCCTGGATGCAAACTTGCCTCTGATAATCTTGGAACAACATATATTAAAGGTATAAGTGTTGCAAAAGCAAAAATGCTATACACTGCCGAAATGCGCGCCTTTTTTTCATCATCCTCAAATGCCCCCCTCAGTATAAAATACGCCAAATAGATAGCCAAAGCTGTATAAGTCATAATGATTTTTATATCCATCGGAAAAGGTTCGCCCCAAGCATAATTTGCCCATAAACCGCCTGAAAAAAGACCTAAAAAACCGAATAAAACACCCGCTTGCGTGTAGGCTGCTGCTGAAATATCTGCTTCTCGCTTGCGTTTCCATAAGTACATGATGCTTTGATACACGCCTACGCCAAACAGCGTGAACATCACAAACCACATCGGTACATGAAAATACGTATTGCGAATCGTTTCAGCTAAAAGATTGCGATACGGGTAGGCAAAACGCCAATCTCGATGAATATCCATTTTAGCATGCCAAAGTGATTTACCTTCGGCAACGTCCATGTTTTCTTGAACAAGAGCAATAGCAGAGGGGCGAATCGCTTGTTCTGTTGCTCCTACACTGACCAATAAACTGGCATTTTCAATTTTAGTAGGCGTTGGCAGATAGCGAGGAATAGCAAATTGAAATTCTATATGGCGGTCATCAATGGTTTTGAAATTTAAGGATTCGATGCTGTGGGCAACTGTTGAATCTGCTTTTTTAAGCGTTTTATCCCCTTTAAAAAACTCATCTACGTGTAGCCACGCAGTCGCATTTGTCGCCTTCGCCCATTCAGAATTGTATCCTTGCACTTTCAACCATATTGTATCGCCTACTTTTGCTGAAAGGGGTAAAACGCTCGTTACGCCTGTTCGCAGGGGCACTAAAAGCCCTGCTATAAATGTCCATGATAATAAAAGGACGCATAAAATTTTCCACCAGTTTTTTTTCATATCTCAACTTTTCCACTCTGTGAAACTCTGTGTCTTCTCTGTTTAACTCTGTGAAATATATATAATTTATTTCACAGAGTTAAACAGAGAAGACACAGA
>JAYUQN010000753.1:0-3081 GCA_043756725.1 Saprospiraceae bacterium | reverse complement strand
TTAATCTGTCCATTTGTTGCGCCCGCACAGGTAGGGTGTTCAATTTTAAAAGTGGTTTGAACACTTGGAAATAGCGTGGTTTGAACAGCCGTTTCACCTTTGCAGCCGTTTAAATCGGTCACTGAAACAGCATATTTTCGGGCATCTTTAACTTGAATAAAAGCTGTTTTTTCACCGTTAGACCATTCATATTGTCTAAAATTACTATTCATTTTTAAGTCCGTGCTTTCACCTTTACAAAACGCTAATTTGCCCTGAATAGCTACTTCTACTGAGGGGTATGCTGTGGTCTGAATTTGGCTTTCACCCTTGCAACCGTTTTTATCTGTAACAGTCAACCGATAATTATTACTATCAAATACTTTTATTCGAGCATTATTTGACCCATTTGACCATTTATAAGCGGTAAAATTTCCTTGCGCTTCTAATATTGTACTATCGCCTGTGCAAAAATTAGGTTTACCATTGATGGACACAGGGAGATTGTTTAAAAGGCTTATAGGTACAATGACCCATAAAACCTAACAATAATTCCTAATTAAAAATGAATGGGTTCCAATGATTTATTATACACAAACCGTTTATGTATATACAAATGTAAGGGGTTTGGAGGGTTTTTGCAAGGGATTTTGGGGCATTAACACGTATGGTGAAAAAATATGACATACCCTACGCCCGATTGCCTCCCTATTGTTTCGGGATGAACTGTAGGGATGAACCATCCGTATGTTGCCTTAATTACCTTGAAATAAAACGTCCATTGTTAAGGAATTTTGAACCAACGATTGAGCATAATCATTGGGTGTTAAGCCCATAGTAGTAATCAAGGTTAAAAAAACGGCTTTTTGAGTTTGGGTTACGTCTTTGAAAACACCGATTTTAGTACGAAGTTCATCTGCATATTTTTTATCAATGGTGAAAAGATTGATAGAAAATTTAGCTTCGCATAAATTAATAACTTGGTCTCGACGGTCAATAACAAGGTCAATTTGTGCTTTGTTAGTACCATTATTCCCTATCCAAGCAGAAGAAGTGGTTTGAACGCCTGTAATACCTAATGCTTTTTTAATTTCATCGAGGTGAGAAAAGCAAATTTGCTCAAAAGCATAGCCGCTCCATGTCCGAACTTCTGGGCTGTCAATGCTATTTATCCAAAAATTTTTGTCTTTAATATCGCTGTTTTTTATAAATCGAAGATAAAAAAGGGAATAAAAGTCAATTAATTGGTAGATAGGCTGACGGGAATTTTTACCGAAAGCATTATATTTTGAGATAAAATTGCTTTCTTCCAGTTCTGTTAAAATTTTAGTTGTGTTGCCATTATTAGGCAAATTAGCGAGTTTAAGTAACTCTTCGCGTTCCAAACCTTGCATTTTTTGCGCTAAGGCTTCAATAACGTTGATATGCTTATCTGCTTTTTTGAAAAGTGAAGCATAAAGATTATTAAATTCTTTTCGCAAAAAACCTTTGGGCGTAAAACAAAAGTCATTGATATTTTGAGTAGCACTCTTTCCAATATCTACGGCATTTAAATAGAAAGGAATACCGCCTAAAGCCATATATAATTGTACGATTTGATACCGTGTATAAGTAGCTGATTTGCTTTTAAAAAATATTTCACATTCTGTCAAGGTAAAAGGGTCGAGTATTAGGCGATGTGTTACCCGATTGTGTAGCCCCCCTCGGTTGTTTATCAGATTATTAATCATCCAAGACGCAGAAGAACCACAGACAATAAGTAATATGTCTTTTCTGGCACTTGCCCAACTGTTCCAAAAATGTTCTAATGCAGAAATAAAATAAGATTTTGTGTTATCAAGCCAGGGCAATTCATCTAAAAAGAGTATTTTTCGAGGTCTATCATCGGCTTCTAAAGCAGTTATCAATTGCTGAAAAGCCTGAAACCAATCTTTTGCCACAGGTTTATCTTCAATTTCGGGAAAATACCGAATTAAAGCACTATGAAAATTGCTTAATTGCTGAAGCCGCTCAACATTAGCAATACCTGTGACTTGAAAGGTAAAAGTATCATTAAAATATTGCCTAATTAAATACGTTTTACCAACCCGCCGCCGTCCATAAACAGCCACAAAAGCAGCTTCATTCGCCTGTTTCAATGTATCTAATATGGCTATTTCTTCTTTTCTTCCGATTATCATAAGCACTATTTTAGGTTTGAAATGAACGGCAATTTACGAAAAATTATATTTCAAGACAAATTTTTTTATTTATTTTGTCTTAAAGTGTCTTTTTTTAGGTGTTGAAGACAAAAAAATCTTAAATATTTGTCTTGAAAGTAAGTTTTAGCTTTGGACATGGTATAAAAAGATGCTTCTGACTCTGATTTAGTCGGAAAATTGGCAGAACAAGGCGTGGATAAAGCGGATATTGTGCTGGCTTTTCATGCACCGTTTAAGCGTTCTTTTACGGGGTATGCAGTGGCTTAATTTGTTTTCTAAAAAAGCCTTTATCTTGTTGATAAAGGCTTTTTGAAATTTGTTAAGGATGGAAAATAATACAACTTTCATCACCTGCTATATTTCGTATTTTCATCCGTAAAGGTTGTTTTTTACTTGAAACTGTGCCATTCCAATACGTTTTTGATTTCATGCCATTGAAAATAACGAAACTGTTTTTATCTATTTTTAATTCTACATCGCTTTGAAATACCCCCTCCCTATTTGAGCAATCTAAAGCAATCATTTCGATTAATTCTAAGCCATTATCGCTTATTTCTATCGGTTTGAAAGCTTTTTTGCGTTTGGGTGTAGTGTCTTCTGTTTCATTTTCTTCTTCTATTTCAGTCAAATCCAATTTGCTGTTTTGCGCTAAGCCTTTGTCATTAAATGCTTTGATGCGGTCATTTAATCTATCACTTTTGAACATGTCTATCACGATTTTATACCCCTCAGTATCAGAGCCTTCTATGTGATAAACGGCTTCATCTTCCAAACGCACTTCGGATAATAGGGGTTTTAAATCTGCTAATTCTATTTCAATTCCTGTAAGATTATTGTCTTTTATGAAACCCATTAACTCTTTTTCATCGTCAATATCTATGTAAAAAAGGCGCACTTTTTT
>JAYUQN010000752.1:0-3081 GCA_043756725.1 Saprospiraceae bacterium | reverse complement strand
CATAAAAAAAGAGCGAAACTGCACGCAGACTCGCTCTCATAAGAAATCACCCGACTGTTATAGTCTATCTTATATATCTTGATTCAATTTTGAATTTTTCAAATACTGAATTTGACAGAATTTTTATTCGTATTCCCGTCAAATACAATGCAATATTACGCATAATTCGGGATTACACAATTTTTTTTTGGTTTTTTTTTTTAAAACTTATAAAATTTTATCAATTTAATAATAATATGCAATAAATATTAAATTTGTAGTTTCAGAATATGTTGATTTTCAACATTTTATGCTGAACATTTACTTATTGTCGTTGTTGAAAAAAAGGTGTAAAAATTTCAAAAATACCTCGTATTTTTTTTAAAAACACTGCCTTTTTTTTTCGATTGATAGGTCTCTTGAATATTTGCCTTATCATCAACAATATTTATTTCTGAAAACTATACCCAATTTGACAAGCGCAAGAGCATTAGCGGAAAGTCGGTATATATGCCCCCTCGGTATTTCTCATAAAAACACTTTGCTTCCATAGTTTTTAATAAAAAAACAGTTATATTGTAAAAAAAAACCGCTAAGGTTCCCTAATCCTTAGAGGTTTTTATATTTTTGCGGCGATTTTACCCCCCTCAGTATAAATTGTTCATAAGGACTTTTTTGAACGTGGGAATTTCATATACACTCAAAAGAGGAATCACTTTTTATCTAATAAATCAATAGGTTTAATCAATCAAATTATGGCAACAAAATTTCGTGCAGGTGTCTTAAACGGTCAAGAAGTAACTGACCTATTTAATTATGCCAATGAAAATAATTTCGCAATGCCCGCTGTGAATGTTGTGAGCAGCAGCACAATCAATGCGGTTTTAGAAACAGCGAAAGCGGTTAATTCGCCTGTTATCATTCAATTTTCAAATGGCGGTGCCGCTTTTAATGCGGGTTTGGGGCTTTCAAATGAGGGTCAAAAAGCGGCTATTTTAGGCGGTATTTCAGGCGCTATGCACGTACACACGATGGCAAAAGCGTATGGTGTACCTGTTGTGTTGCATACCGACCACTGCGCGAAAAAAATATTACCCTGGGTAGATGGTTTATTGACTGCCAGTGAAGAATTTTTCAAACTCAGAGGGTTTCCACTGTATTCCTCGCACATGCTCGACCTTTCAGAAGAGCCTTTGCATGAAAATATTGAAATTTGTGAAAAATATTTAACCCGTATGGCTAAAATGGGCATGACCCTCGAGATTGAGTTGGGCGTAACGGGTGGTGAAGAAGATGGGGTGGACAATTCGGATGTGGATTCTGCCAAACTTTATACTCAGCCTTCAGAAGTGGCGTATGCGTATGAAAAACTATTGGCTATTTCACCAAATTTCACCATAGCCGCTGCATTTGGCAACGTGCATGGCGTTTATAAGCCGGGTAATGTGAAATTGCAACCGATTATCTTAAAAAATTCACAAGAGTATGTGAAAGAGAAATTTGGTTTAACAGGCGATGTGCCCATCAATTTTGTTTTTCATGGTGGTAGCGGTTCAAGCCGTGAAGAAATTCGGGAAGCAATTGAATATGGCGCAATCAAAATGAATATTGATACAGACATGCAGTGGGCATATTGGGATGGTGTGCGTCAATATGAAGCATCAAAACACGATTATTTGCAAGGTCAAATCGGTAATCCTGATGGGGAAGATAAGCCAAATAAAAACGTGTACGACCCCCGCAAATGGATTCGTGCGGCTGAAAAGAATTTTGTAGAACGTTTGAAAGGGGCGTTTGAAGATTTGAATTGTATCAATCGACATATTTAATAGGCAACAGTTGGCAATTCTAACTCGATATACTGTCCGAATGGACTCCTATGGAGAGGGGGGGTAAAATAAAGATGTAAAGGAACATTTATATCCTTTACATCTTTTTGATTTAAAAACTTTGACTTTTTTTTAACACTTCGTCTCAATTGAAAGTGGTACTTTTGCATCTCTTTTTTGAGAGGAGCGTTTAAAATCTCAGTTTTTAAAATATTTCCTAAACAAAGTTTTATTAAAATGAAAAAATTTCTTTTGTCTTTTACAGCGGTTTGCTTGGTAGCAACTGTTTTTTCACAAAATTTAAAAAGCAATATGGATTCAGTAAGTTACAGTTTGGGTGTGCTGTTTGCCCAAAATTTCAAAAATGGCGAAAAAATAGCGATTGATGCTGAAGCAATGGCTAAAGGCTTTAATGACGCAGTAAATGGTACGGAACTAATCAAAATGGAAAATGCCAATACTATTTTCAGCCAGTTTATGGCAGAAAATAGTAAAAAGAAATTTGCAGGTGCCTTGGAGCAAGGTGAAAAGTTTCTTGCTGAAAATGGCAAACGCCCTTCTGTAAAAACAACTGCCAGTGGTTTGCAATATGAAGTGCTTGTAGATGGTACGGGAGCCATGCCTAAAGCAACAGATAAAGTAACGACACATTATCACGGTACGCTCTTAGACGGTACTGTTTTCGACAGTTCTGTTCAGCGTGGTCAGCCTATTGATTTCCCTTGTAATGGCGTTATTCAAGGTTGGCAAGAGGCTTTGCAAATGATGAAAGTGGGTTCAAAATGGAAATTATTCGTGCCTTACCATTTAGCCTACGGCGAACGTGGCGCAGGTGGCTCCATCGGACCCTACTCAACTTTGATTTTTGAAGTAGAATTGTTAAAAATAAACTAAGTATGCGAATATTGGGTTAAAAGCCCCGTCCCGATTTCATCTGGATGTACCATGAGCATACGTTTCGCTTAAAATTTAAGGTCGTTTTGTAAAATTAGTGGATTCAAGTTGTCAAAATCTAAAAACCCGAAGGGTTTGAACGTGAATAACCCTCGAAGAAATCGGGGGGGCGGTGTGCGGGGACGCTTGCCTCAAACCCGAAGGGTTTGAATTTGGTTATTGCAAATAAGATGCTCACATTCAACGCCTTCGGCGTTGTAACAAGCGTCCCCGCACACCGCCCCCCGATTTCATCGAGGGTTATTCACGTTCAAACCCTTCGGGTTTTTAGATTTTGACAACTTGAATCCACAAATTTTACAAAATGACCTTAAATTTT
>JAYUQN010000751.1:0-24168 GCA_043756725.1 Saprospiraceae bacterium | reverse complement strand
TCAAAATCCGTTTACTAAACCGACTGACAAAGGCATTGTAACTTATTCAAAATCAATGTTTTATATTTAAAACAAAATCTTTTGAACACTAATGATTCTTAATTGATACCCCCTCAGTATTTTCACTTTTTCCATACTAAAACATTCACATTTCGTCCTATTTTTCGCCCTTCTGCCAAACCCGTATCATTATCGTGGCGTGTATGAATACCGCCCAAAAAACGAGAATAGGCAGACTCTTCAGCTGCTTCCCAAAAAGAATTGAAAGTCCGATTTTTAAACAAAACAAAAGTGAGCGGGTCAGGCACACGCCCTTCGTGCGAGTTGTCCGTAAATTTGAAGCTGTTGCCGTATAAGTCTGTTAAAACTGTTGCTGCTGCCGCCGCTTGGGTTGAGTGTCCCGATGAAAAAGCAGGAAATGGCGGCTCGGGCCAAAATTGTTTCCATGAAGGGTCAATATTGGCTTGAACAAAACTGGATGGTCGCTCTACGTGGTACGCATATTTACACTTCCAACAATTGATAAAAGCATCAGCAATTGCCATGCCCACGCGAGCAAAAGTTTCAGCAGCTTTGGGTAAATCAGCATTGGCTGTCCTAACAGCTATGGCAGCTATGCTATATGAATGCCCTGGCGGTGTAAAAGTTTGACTGGGGTCGTCGCTCCACCAAACAGCGGTTTCTTTTTCTTCTTGGGTTAAAATACGGTTTTTAGCATAAACTTCTAAGAATTGAGCATAATATTGTGATGATATTTCATTTGAATATGGCAAAGGTTTGGGAATAGGCAATTGACCATTTGCAGCTATAAAAGTACGATTTTTGCCCCAAGTTGGATGTAAAGGATATTTACTATTCGATTGACTAAAAGTCGGCACTATCCATGACCCGGGTGTTGAAGTCCACTTATAATTGATATCAAAATTGCGCAAATATCCCTCATGCCCACCATCTGTTTTTGACCATTCAAAAATTTCTTTGGCGACATCTTGCCCATATTTTACCGAACGGTCAATGACATCTTGAGGAACATTTGTAGAATTTTTACTAAGAAGTTCCTTTTCAAGCGAATCCACTTTGGTTTTATAGGAAGTCAGCATTGTTGCATATAGATTTTTGATTATATAGGCTTGCCCTGCATTCAAACTCAAAATCCAATTATAGTCTTTGCTTGTTTCAAGTTTTGGCAACGTCACTGAACTACTTAATTGTGAAACGATAGATTGATGAATGGTTGAGCCTTGCACAACAGATTCGTACATGGTCAAACCAATGTAGCCAAAACTGCGTGAGCCAAAAGTGGGTGAATTGCCCGGTGTTTTTTCAGCAATTAACAAGGTCATTTTAGCCCATTGTAGAGCAACTTCTGGGTTGTCCAAATTTTGCTTAATTGACACTACTGGCTCGTCTTTTTTACAGGCACTAAAAAGTAAGCTGATTAGTAAGATTTTTATAGACAATTTCATGGAACAATGAATTTAAAATTTTGAAACGCTCGAGTGTTATTTTATTTGAAGGCAAAAATAGAGATATTTGGCGAAATGTTCAATTTTCGATGTGAAGACGAAAGTAGTTATATTTCAAAACGAATTTTTTGTACTTATTTTCAAAATATTCTCTTGTTTTATAGGTTGTTTGAAAATTTATACAAATATTCGCCCATTGACTTGTTTTTTTCGTACAATAAAAAAAACTCACCGTCAAAATAACCGAATCATGGGAGAAACCAAAGTAAAAATAGTAAGAGACAAAAAACAGATGCAGAACTTCGTGCGTCAATTGCTCAATGATGTACAAGCATTGGAATATATGCTTGATAATGATTGGTTTGAAAGTGGTATTACTCGAATAGGTGCAGAGCAAGAAATGTGCCTTGTAGATAAAGACACTTTTAAACCTGCCAATATCAACATGCAAGTCTTAGAGGAGATGAAAGAATGGGAATGGGTCGGTACAGAATTGGCTCAGTTTAACCTTGAAACTAACCTCACACCTTTGGAATTTAGTGGTAATTGCCTGAGTGAAATGGAGCGTGAAAATGCTGAAGGCTTAGAAAAAATCCGAGGCGTTGTCAAAAAATTCAATGCAGAAGTGGTATTGACAGGCATTTTACCGACCCTTCGTAAATTTGACCTCGATTTGAGCAATCTCACGCCCAAACCTCGCTACTTGGCTTTGATGGAAAGTATCAAAGAACATAGTTTACGAGGTGACGAACATTTCGAGCTGCGGTTAGATGGCATTGATGAGCTACATATTCGCCATGACTCACCCCTTTTAGAAGCCTGTAACACAAGTTTTCAAGTACATTTACAAGTCGCACCTAAGGATTTCGTAAAAATGTACAATATCGCACAATTGCTTTTAGCACCCATGATTTCAATAGCGGCAAACTCTCCTCTCGTTTTTGGGCGGCGGTTGTGGCATGAAACTCGGATTGCGCTTTTTCAACAATCGCTTGATACGCGCACCTCCCATGAGCACTTGCGCGAGCGAAGTCCCCGCGTTAGTTTTGGAAAAGATTGGTTGCATGAAAGTATTTTAGAAATTTATAAAGAAGATATTGCTCGTTTTAGAGTGCTTTTGGGCGATGATATTAAAGAAAACTCTTTGGATTTAATTGCTAAAAACAAAGTACCCAAACTTCGTGCTTTGCTGATACACAACTCTACGGTCTATCGGTGGAATCGCCCTTGCTATGGTATCAGTGACAATGGCAAACCCCATTTACGTATTGAATGTCGGGTATTGCCTGCGGGTCCTTCGGTTGTGGATTCTACTGCTAATGCTGCTTTTTGGTTGGGTCTGATGATAGGTTTTGCGGATGAATACGAAGATGTACGGAAAATCATCAGTTTTGAAGATATTCGAGATAATTTTGACAAAGCCGCTAAATTCGGTTTTGATACAAAATATACGTGGTTTCACGATGAAAAAGTATCACCCCGTGAGTTGATTTTAGAAAAGCTTTTGCCCATAGCTCGTAAAGGTTTGAGATTGCAGAATATTGATGAAGCTGATATTGATAAATATATGAACATCATACAAGCCCGTGCCACACAACACATGACGGGTGCACGTTGGCAACTCAGGGCTTTCACTAAGCTTATTAAAGAAGTAACTATTGATGAAGCGCTAACAACCATAACCTCCGCTATTGTAAAAAATCAGTGGCAACAAAAACCCGTTCATACATGGGATTTACCCAATGCCGATATGTTGCAGACTTATCACCCCTCGAAACTCAAAGTTGAAGAGTTCATGCAAACGGATTTGTTCACTGTTCAACGTGATGATATTATTGAGTTTGTCGCAGAAATGATGGATTGGCGAAAAATTCGATATATGCCTGTTGAAGATGCACAAGGGAAATTAGTAGGTTTGATAACATCGCGTTTATTGTTGCGTCATTTTGCCCTATGCAACAGATTGCCTCAAAAAGAGCAAGTGCTTGTCAAAGATATTATGATAGATACGCCTAAAACCATCAAACCTAATCAAACACTTATCGAAGCTTTACACAGTATGCGGGAGAATCGGATTGGCTGTTTACCTGTCGTTAATAATGAAAATGAGTTAATTGGTATCATCACTGAAATGGATTTTCTAAGAATTTCATTGCGTTTAATTGAAAAATCCGAGTAAAATTCTAATTTCAAAGTTTATTTACCCCCCCTCAGTATTTTCAAGAAAATAGAGAAAAATTTTCATAAAATATAAAGAAAATGATAAGAGGTTCATGCAATTTAGCAGAGAACCTCTTTGACATTTTAAACAAACCAAGCTCCATTTTGTTACTAAAACATGATAAAAGGTATTGCCTCTCTAATTCCATTATTCTTTAAAAAAAGAAAAACCACCTCTATGAAACATCTGAAAGCAGGTGACAAAGCACCTGACTTTGCCTTATTAAATGAAAAAAATGAGACAGTCAATCTTTCTGATTTCAAAGGCAAAAAATTAGCGCTGTTTTTTTACCCCGCCGATAATACCCCCACTTGCACAACCGAAGCCTGTAACTTACGGGATAGTTATGCTGATTTACAAGCACAAGGCATCGAAGTTTTAGGTATTAGCCCCGATTCAATCAAAAAACATCAAGGTTTTATCAAAAAATATGGCTTCCCTTACAGCCTTTTAGCCGACACTGACCGAACCATGATGAATGACTATGGCGTTTGGGGCTTGAAAAAATTTATGGGCAGGGAGTTTGATGGTGTACACCGCACTACTTTTTTGATAGATGAAAACGGTATAATACTTAATATTATCGATCAAGTGAAATCAGCTAATCATGCAGAGCAAATATTGGCTTTAATACAAACCTAAAATACCATTCCTTTATTTTTTTCATAATAAAAACGAAAAAATCGCATTAACAATTTTTTGTGCAGCCATACCATTCCCTAAAAAATGACTTTGTTTTAACTTGCTTTGAAACAATTGAAAATGTTTAATTGCTTCAATAATTTTTAAAGTGCTTGCCCCTGTTAGTTTGCACCAACCTTCCTTGACAGCCTCTACCCATTCAATTTGATTGTCCATAATGATACAAGGAACTTTGTGAAAATAAGATTCTTTTACTATACCTCCTGAATCCGTTAAAACCATTTTTGAATGATGAATCAAAGCCTGTGTATCCCAAAAACCTAAAGGGTTTATAGTTAGGACATTATTTTTTTCAAGCATATTAAGAAAACCAAATTCTTCAATTTTCGCTTTGGTGCGTGGGTGAATTGGAAAAACAATAGGTTGTTCGATATATTCAAAAACACTGAGTATCCGTTTTAACTTTTCCGCATCATCTGTATTGGCTGTGCGGTGACAAGTGAAAAAAAAGTATTCTTTCGGTTTCACTTTTAGTTTATTTAAAATATCAATGTTATCCTTGATTTTCAAAACATTATGCGTTAGTAAATCAATGCCGATATCGCCTGTTAAGAAAACATTTTTAGTTATCCCTGCTTTTTTCAGGTTTTTAACACCCGTTTTTGTTGGGCAGAAATACAAATCCGTAACAGCATCCGTCAGCAATTTATTAATTTCTTCTGGTATCATTTTATTCCATTCGCGCAAACCTGCTTCAATATGCGCTAACGGAATATTATTTTTAACCGCAGCCACAGCTGCTGCAGAAGTGGAATTCGTATCCCCAAATACAATAACCATATCTGGCTTTTCAAGGGCTAAAACAGCATCTAATTTCAAAATTATTTGAGCAAACTGAACAACAGGGCGACCGCTGCCTACTTCCAGATTGTAGCGGGGTGTGGGCAAGCCCAATTCCTCAAAAAAAATTTGAGATAAATTATAATCATAATGTTGCCCTGTGTGCACCATCACTTCTTCGAGGTAAGGATGTACAGCAAGGGCTATACTGAGGGGTGTTGCTTTTACAAATTGGGGTCGTGTACCTACGACGGTGAGAACTTTAAATTTTCTACTTTTCAAGGACATTTTCAATAAATTTTTGGACAACAGATGCCCACGTCATTTCTTGCAGTTTTTGTTTGTGTATAGTTTGCAAAACACGACCCGTTTGTTGCCATTCATAAAATTTTGTTAAAATAAAATGACGGGTTCTTTCATAAGAATTGTCATTATATCCCAGAAAGCCCGCATCTAAATCTTTTATAACCGACTCAAATTCAATATCTTGAGTACCATTTATGAGTACCAATATTGGGTTTTGAGCTGCCAAATATTCATAAAATTTACCTGTCATTACGCCTGTCCAATAGGGCGTAGAAGAGGTTAAAAGAAGATTAATATGGCTTTGATTTTGAATATCTTTAGCTTCTTTAAGACTCAACATTCCACGTGAAACAAAATAGTCTTTCAATGCAAATTGTGAAATCCATTCTTCCCAAGTAGCCGTATCTTTTCCTGCATACATTATTTGAAATAATTCTTTTGAAAATATTTTTTTATCCACTAAATCTTTAACAACTTTCAGAAAAAGACTCGGGTCTCGCTCATTACCATACATAGAACCTGTGTAAGAAATTGTGAATTTTGTAAAAAACGGCTGTTTTTTTGGGACATACTGCGGGGGGGTATTTCGAGCAGATTGAAGCGTAATCCCGCTTTTAAAAACATAGACACGTTTATGATAGCGCCTTAAATGAACCGCCAAGCCCTCTGAAATTGTGGTTACATAATTGGCTTTTTTTAAAATCTGTTTATTGCACCAATGCTGAAAGGGACGCCAAAACACCACATCATACAAAGGCTCTACGTGAAGGTCTCTAAAATCAGCGACCCATAGCAATTTAGGAAAAAAAAATTTTAAAAGGAAAGCCACAAAATGGTCAGAATAGGGCGAATATGACGTAAAAATAGTTGTGATTTTATTTTGTTTTATCAATTTCATTGAAATAAAAAATGCGTGGCATATATACAACAAGCCCCCTTCGCCAAAAAGAAGATTGAAAGGAAAACTTCGCACTAATTTAACTGAGAAACGTGCAAAACGACTTAATTTCGTTTTCTCAGTAAAAAAAATATTTTTATTACCCAATAGGTTAGACATTGTGCGAAAGTCAAAGGTATAAGCTTGATAGAGGTTTGGAATATCAAGCGGTAGGATATCGTGGGGAAAAAAACGTCTATTATGAGTTGTAATAACCCATAATCCTTCTGAATAATTTTCAAGATGTAAAGCTATATTGTAAAGTCGAACAGATGCTACAACATGAATAGGCGGGAAAAAATAGTGTATTAGAAGACATTTATGTCTCATAGAAAATTTAATTATAATATGACTTAAGGAATAGAAATGTAAAAAAATAACCTTACGTTCAGTTCAAGGTACTAAGCGCAAGGTTATTTGAGTAATGTCATAAAAATAGGATTAATAGCCTGACAATTCAAGTTCAACGCCTAACTTTTTTTCAAGTTTGTCCAGCATCTCCTGCGTGGGAACGAGTTGTCCTTTTTCAATACGTTCGATTGCCATTTTAGTCATACCCACATGTTCTGCTAAGTCTTTTTGCGAAAGATGTTTTTCAATACGGGCTATTTTTATTTGTTCACTGATTGGAAATATTACAAAATCCTTTTGTATGTCAGTGGTTGAGTTATTTTTGGGTCTTGTAGGATAATTTAAAAAACTTGCTAAAAGCAAAAGTAAGCTACCTGTAAAAATAAACTTTGACATAGTGATGTGGCTTTAGTTGTGTAGAAATTAATTTTATGCTGTTCATGTATGTTTTTTATAAAACAGTTTCATTAAAGGTCATCTAATTTTTCAAGATCATATCTTTCAATAACGGAAATCAATTTTTTATCATAAGTAGGGTCAGTAGCATAGCCAATTTCTCTCAAACCCACTGCCCAAGCCTTGTAATTTTTTCCATATTTCAAAAGCCTTTTATAGCTATTTTTCATCAAAAAATGGCTGTGTTCTCGCCAAGATTCCCAAGCCCCGGGATATTTTCTAAAAAAATCCTTATGGTGGTCATCTGTAAAATTGTTACAATGTCCGTCTGGGCACGTTTTAGAAAAGCATTTAACACCAAAGTGGTTATTGTTTTTGACAGCTAAGGTACTTGTACCAGAACGACTTTCGATAATAGCTTGTGCCATTGATATACTTGCAGGAATACCAAATTTGTCCATTTCTCCAACAGCTGTTTCGGAGAACTTCTCGATATAATTACGCACTTGAACTTCACGTAACTCTTCAGGCGCAGCAGGAGCAAAATCATTAACAACACCGCCTAAAGATGCAGGAGTAGCAAAATCCTTTTTTTGTTTGTTCGTGTGTGTTTTCTCCTCTATGGAGTTTTCAGATGCAAAGTTAGCCATTTTAAAATCAAACGCAATATCCTCTTTGAGTATAAATAACATAATTATTGCTATTATACATACTTTTACTAATATCATCCCGCCCATTTTACTAAACAAACCAAAGGTTCTGCGCTCTAAAAAATGGTAGAGTTCAATTTTTATACGGTTATAGCCTCTAATTAAACGGTCATACGTTTCTCTTAGATTATTTGAATCATAGCCTCGGTTGTCAAAACCATTGTTGTTTACCTGTTGAGGCACAATAGAATCGCTGTCTTGTTTGAAAACAACTTTCAATCCGTTATTTTTTATTTGATTATTACTCATGATTGTTTGGTCTTTAAGAAAACGAATTGTATTTTTACACAAAAAATAAATATCTATGTTTTAATAGATGATTATTTAAAAGCAAAGTTAAAACATTTTGAACAATTAAAACAAATTATTTTAAAACATTTTTTTTTATTTTTTTTATTTAAATATTTATAAACATAAATATCAAAATCGTTTTTTTAAATAATCGAAAATTAAATAATTCATTTTCAATATTTTACACATTTATTTCTTAACCATTAACGTCTAAAACCATGGGTGAATTTTCAGACAATATTGTTAATCAACGCTTCCGCGATGTGTTTGAAGTGCTTGAAAAAAACAACAAAATCAAAGGCAAAAGTGATATAGCTTCCAAATTAGGAACTTATAACCACGTTATCAATGCCATTTTAAAAGGCGATAGAAATATTACCGTTGAGCAATTGCATAAACTTTTTGACATTTATTCTATCAGCGCTAACTATATGTTTGGCATTTCTGATGATGTTTTCACAAACGGTACATCCGATTTGCCTATGCGTTTGAAAAATGAACGCTCTTTTTTAGGCAGACAAAATATTACCCTCGTGCCTGATCGTGCTATGGCTGGTTATGCTACGGCTGCTGACACCCCTCAGTATTTGGCAGAATTTCCAAAATTTAGTATCCCAAATATTGAAGGCTCTCTCGTGGCTTTTGAAATAAGTGGCGATTCTATGATGCCAACCATCACCAATGGCGATATTGTGGTTTGCGAAGCCCTTGAACGGGGCGAACCCATTCGGGATAATCAAGTCTATGTGGTCGTCACAGATGTGGTCGTCGCTAAGCGGATTCAACAAATTAAAGAAGGCAGTCGTATGCGTGAAATGCGCTTGATTTCGGACAATGATAGGTATCAACCTTATACCGTTACGCCCGATGAAGTTCGTCAAGTGTTGCGTGTCAAATGTCGTTTGACGTCTCACGCCATTCAATAGTGTCGTTTTTTTCATCGTATAGTTTATCTCGGTTAAGGTAAAATTGAGCGTATTACAGACTAATAATTTCTATTTTTTAAAATAAAACGCTCAAAACGCCTAATTCATTGTTGCTACAAATATACTAAAAATTTTGATTTTGAAATAATTTTATAATTTTGCGGTATAAATAATGGGGGTGTTTTCACAAAAAGCACCCCCTCAGTATTTTTCATTTGCTCACAGAGAACACAGAGGTTTCACAGAGAAATTTTATCAAACCCTTATTTTCTTTGTGAACCCTCTGTGAGCAAATTTATCAAACAACTTTTTTTTGGAATTGTATTTGGGGATAGCGTAAAAAATAACGTACCCACACGCTGCGAGAAGGAGAGCGGTTTGTTTTTCTTTTTTATAAAAAAGAAAAACAAACCCTTTTTTGGGTTTTCACTATTTGGGTAGCTTATTTTTTACTTCGTCCCTTAGTGTTTTATATTACAATTATATTTCTCATTAATCTCTATTTGAAAAAAATGAAACTACTTGAAAATAAAGTTGCGCTAATCACAGGCGGCTCTCGGGGTATCGGCGAATCTATCGTCAGAAGGTTTGCTGAGCAAGGGGCGACTATCGCTTTCACCTATATCTCAGAAACCTCTGCAGCTAAGTCTGAAATACTTGTTGAAGAACTTTCAGCCACTGGCACAACTATAATGGCGTTTCAATCGGATGCTTCACAGTTTAGTGATGCTGAAAAGCTGATTGCCGACGTGGTTAAAGAATTTGGTCGCCTTGACGTCGTTGTCAATAATGCAGGTATTACCCGCGACAATTTGATGCTGCGCATGAGCGAACAGCAATGGGATGAAGTGATAAATACCAATTTGAAATCCGTTTTCAATATCACTAAACACGCTTTGCGCCCGATGCTGAAACAACGCAGTGGTTCTATCATCAATATGAGTAGTGTAGTCGGTGTATTTGGCAATGCGGGTCAAGCCAATTATGCCGCCTCAAAAGCAGGTATTTTTGGTTTTTCAAAATCTATCGCTAAAGAGTATGGCAACCGCAATATTCGTTGCAATGCGGTTGCGCCGGGCTATATCGAAACTGAAATGACACATGTTTTGAGCGAGGAAGTAAAAGGTAATTTTATGAAAGCTATTCCTCTGGGGCGCATGGGCAAAGGCGAAGAAGTGGCAGATGCTTGTGTGTTTTTAGGGTCGGATATGAGCCTTTATGTTTCAGGACAAACGCTAAGCGTTTGTGGTGCTTTAAATTGCTAAAGCTTCTTCAGAACTAG
This sequence comes from Saprospiraceae bacterium, assembly GCA_043756725.1. Taxonomy (GTDB): domain Bacteria; phylum Bacteroidota; class Bacteroidia; order Chitinophagales; family Saprospiraceae; genus JAAFJT01. Next base: position 13,800 of record JAYUQN010000751.1, on the reverse strand, counting down.
ATTTAAGGTAAGTTTTTTTTGTAAATTATTTTCTAACTTAAAAATAATAAAGCCATGTTCAAGCGTATTTTATCCCCCCTCAGTATTTTAGCACTTTTAGCCTTTGGTTGCAACAAAAGTGTTAAAACGACGGCTACAACTGAAATGAAAAAAGAAGTTTCAGAAGAAGAAGCCTATCAAAAATTTAAAGGTCAAAGCAATGACGGTAAAACTTTTGGTGAAAAAATAGATGCCAAAGGTGCTGTTTCCTACGATGCCGTTTTACCGAAATTGAAAAAACTAAACGGCGCAGACAAACTTGAAAATGTCAAAGTTATAGGTACCGTTGATGCTGTTTGCAAAGCGAAAGGCTGTTGGATGAATATTGCCTCTGAAAAAGGAGAAACACCCATGTTTGTCAAATTTAAAGACTATGCGTTTTTTATGCCTAAAGATTTGGCAGGTAAAAAAGTAGTCATGCAAGGGTATGCGTTCAAAGAAGTGACAGACGTCGCTGCCCTACGCCATTTTGCTGAAGACGAAGGCAAATCAAAAGAAGAGATTGCTAAAATCATGAAGCCTAAAGAAGAGTATAAATTTATGGCAAGTGGCGTTTTGATTTTAGAGTAAAAAACGAGGCAAGCGGTTTGGGCAACAACATTTTATTTAAAAAAAATGATATGCTGTTGCCCCAACCACCACCTTCAGTGTTAATATCCCATTTTCAACATATTTCAAAACAATTAAAAAATGTCAAAACAAAAACCGAAAAAGCAAGTTAATTCGCCTTCTCTGAATACACCTAATGCTCTAACATCGAAATCTGATAGAGATTGGTTGTTTTTATTACCCATTGTGGTCACTTTTCTCGCTTTCATTCCTACTTTTGAAAATGGTTTTGTTAATTGGGACGACCCCCATAACATCACGGAAAATCGCTGGGTTCAAGCTTTAAGCTTTGAAAACTTGTATGGAATGTTCACTACAAATGTTCTTGGCAACTATAATCCTTTGCCTATTTTGACTTTCGCAATTGAAAAAGCTATTTTTGGTTTAGACAATTTAACAACCGTCATACATACTAATAATTTACTACTGCATTTGCTGTGCGTTTTTTTAGTATTTCGATTGGGAACAGAGATGGGCTTAAACCGTTGGAGTTCCATCCTTGTAGCCTTGCTTTTCGGTATTCATCCCATGCGTGTAGAATCTGTGGCATGGGCAACTGAAAGGAAAGACGTTTTATTTGCTGCTTTTTACTTTGCCGCCTTATTACGTTATGTGAAATATGTAAAATCAGATAGTTTTGGTATTTTAAATAGAGATTTGATTGTTTGTTTTGGTCTTTTCATTTTATCCTTATTCTCAAAAGTGCAAGCCGTTTCACTCCCCCTCAGTATGTTGGCATTAGATTATTACTTCCGTCGCCCTTTGAAATTTAATCTGATATTCGAAAAAATACATTTTTTCTTCGGTTCATTGGCGATGGGTTTAGTCAATTTATATATGCTTAATTCAGCCAAATCACTTGATAACGCGGCTGCCTTAAATTTTTCATTTTTTGAGAGACTCATAGTGGCTGGTCATTCTTTTACGATTTATATTGGAAAATTTATTTTTCCGTGGGAAATGACAGCCATTTATGCTTATCCTCCCTATATTCCTACCTATTATTATGCAACGTCTTTGTTTTTCATAGCTTCATTGGTTGGCTTATGGTGGGCACATCGTAAAGGATGGACAATTGTCGTTTTTGCATGGTTGTTCTTTTTCTTTAATTTCATATTCGTATCACAAATAGTAGGGGCTGGTCAAGGCTTAATGGCTGACCGTTTTACATACGTAGGCTATTTTGGACTTTTCTTTTTGGTAGCCAGTTTGGTTGAGAACAGTACCTTAAAAAATAAAAATTACGTTAAATATGGATTTATAGCTTACTTAGTTCTCTGTTTTTTTATGACTTGGACTCAAGTAAAAGTTTGGAAAGATGGTGAAAGCCTTTGGACGCATCAAATTGAACATGACCCAGAAAGTGTAGGGGGCTGGCAAAATCGGGGTGTTTGGCTTCGAGATAATAAGAAACCACAACAAGCCATTAGTGATTTTAATACAGCATTGAGTATAAATCAACAAGATGCTACCTTATATAACAGCAGGGGTAAAGCTTTAGCTGAAATAGGGCAATTTGCGCCCGCAGTACAAGATTTCACGAAAGCTATTAATTTAAAACCAAATATGCTGGAGGCTTTAGCAAATAGAGGTGCGGCTTATGGGGCTTTAAATAAAATTGACTCGACACTGGCTGACTTGACTGCCGTATTGATGCAAGATTCACTCAATGTTAATGCTCTCCTCAATCGGGGTATGGCGAATGATGTTTTGGGAAATATAGAAGCGTCTATCAAAGATTTCACTAAAGTCATCGAGCTTGACCCCCTCAGTACAAATGCTTTTTTGAATAGAATGCAAGGATATAGAAAACTCAATCAATTGGAAAAAGCTATGGCAGATTGTACAAGCTATTTGAATTTGAAAAAAGATAATGCGGATGTTTGGGTAGATAGAGCCTTGCTTAGAAGCCGATTGGGTAAATGTGCAGAAGCCATACCCGATTTCAACGAAGCCCTCGCTTTGAATGGCAGAAATGGCGCTGTTTATGCGGAGCGTGCGCGTTGTCACTTTCAAACGGGCAATATACCTGCGGGCAAAGCAGATGCTCAAAAAGCCATGCAAAATGGTGGAGAAAAATATGTCGCGCCAAATTGGTTGAAATAAAATCCCAAATTTCATGAATTTACGAATTACATGAATTGCTTATTTAAAATTTTATCCGTGTGATTCATAAAATTTGGGACTGTCTTTCGACTAATCCCGCCGTTATTCGACAAAAAAGATTAATATTGAAATGCCGAAAGGACGCTTTGTCGTAACTTTCGGCATTTCTTATATATAATTTTAATCAAATCAATAGAACAATGAAAAAACGACTACTAACGATTCTCCTTTTGACTCCCCTCAGTATTTTTACTCTTTTCAGTCAAAAAATAGACCTCGAACAATGGAAAAATATCAAAACCCGTTCCATCGGTCCTGCTGCTATGAGTGGACGTGTGACAGCAATTGATGTGGATCTCAAAAATGATATTATTTACATTGGTGCGGCTGCAGGCGGTGTTTGGAAATCCGCTTCGGGCGGCATTACTTGGACACCCATTTTTGACAAAGAAAGCACCCAAAGTATTGGCGCTATTGCTGTCAATCAAAATAATACAGCTGAAATATGGGTAGGGACAGGCGAAGGCAATCCTCGCAACTCTCAAAATTTTGGCGATGGTATTTTCAAATCTATTGACGGTGGCAAAACATGGAAAAACATGGGCTTGCGCGGTTCAAAAGCTATTCACCGTTTGGTTATCCACAGAGACAACCCTGATATTGTTTTTGCAGGTGTTATTGGTTCTGCTTATGGACCTAACGAAGAGCGCGGGGTGTTTAAAACAACCGATGGGGGAAAAACGTGGAAAAAAATATTGTATGTAAACGATCAAACAGGCGTTGCTGATATGATAACTGACCCCACAAACCCCAATAAACTCATCGTGGCGATGTGGGAATATGGACGTAAACCGTGGACTTTTAACTCTGGTGGAAAAGGCTCTGGTATTTATGTGACGCACGATGGTGGTGAAACGTGGGAAAAACGCACCGATAAAGATGGTATGCCAAAAGGCGATATGGGTCGTTGTGGTTTGGCGCTTTGCGCGACAAAACCCAATGTGGTTTATGCCGTTGTGGAAGCTAAAGAAAATGGCATTTATCGTTCTGACGATGGTGGTGCAAAATGGCGCAAGGTGGGTGAAAATGGTGACCGTCCCTTTTACTATGCTGAAATATATTGTGACCCCATCAATGAAAACCGTTTGTACAATATTTTTAGCCGTGTGCATAAAAGTGAAGATGGCGGTAAAACATGGGCTGAACTCTTAGATTATGCCAAAATTCACCCCGACCACCACGCTTGGTGGATACACCCCACAAATCCTAAATACATGATTGATGGTAATGATGGCGGAGTGGCTTGGACGCATGACGCAGGCACAAGTTGGCAGTTTGCAACCAATTTGCCTTTAGGTCAATTTTACCATGTCAATGTGGATAATGAAATTCCTTATAATATATATGGTGGTTTGCAAGATAATGGCTCTTGGGTGGGTCCTTCCGCAGTTTGGCGGTCAGGTGGTATTCGCAATGCCGATTGGCAAGAGGTTTATTTTGGTGATGGTTTTGATGTGATGCCTCAAAAAGGCAATTCCAGCAAAGCTTTTGCGATGTCGCAAGGTGGAAACTTGGGCTTAATTGATATAAAAACAGGAGCTAATCAAAGCATTCAACCACAACATCCCGAGGGTGTTGAGTTGCGGTACAATTGGAACGCAGCCTTAGCACAAGACCCATTCAATGATTGTGGCGTGTATTATGGTTCACAATTTCTCCATTATTCTAATGATTGTGGGCAAAGTTGGACTATCCTTTCTCCAGATTTGACCACTCAAGATACGATGAAAATAGGCGGTGCCAAACGCACAGGGGGCTTGACTCCCGATGTTACAAACGCTGAAAATCATTGTACCATTTTAGCCATTGCCCCAAGCCCTGTTGATAAAAACGTGGTTTGGATTGGCACAGACGATGGCAATGTGCAACTGACAACAGATGGCGGTAAAACATGGAATAATTTGAGTACTAAAATTATGGGTTTTCCAAAAGCTGGATGGATTAACCAAATTGAAGTGTCAAATAAAAATGCAGGAGAAGCCTTTGTGGTTGTCAATAATTATCGGCAAAATGATTGGAAACCCTATGTTTTTAGAACGGCGGATTATGGTAAAACATGGGAACGCATTGTGAATGATGGGCAAGTAACTGCCTATTGTTTAAGTATTGTTCAAGACCCCGAAGCGTCAAATTTATGGTTTTTGGGTACCGATTTCGGTTTGTATTTCACCATTGATGGTGGTAAAAACTGGACAAAATGGATGAATGACCTGCCCTCAGTTCCGATTTTTGATATGAAAATTCACCCACGTGATGCCGACCTTGTGTTGGCGACATTTGGTCGAGCTTTTTGGGTTTTAGACGATATTCGTCCTTTGCGGGAATTGGCTAAAACAAAAGGCGATGTTTTAACTAAAAAATTCAAGGTTTTTGATGCTCCCGATGCGTATTTAGCTGCAAGTAGAAGTTTTCAAGGAGAGCGTTTTCAGGCTGATGCTATATATGAAGGGAGAAATAAGTCCCCTTTGTCTGTCATTAACGTCTGGAATAAAATAAAACCAGAAGAGAAAAAAGAAGGGGATGCTAAACCCGCAGAAGTGCGTCCCGCAGCTGCACCCGCAGGAGGAGGAGGTCGTCGTGGCGGTTTTGGTGGTGGTGGCGCGGATGGTCCGAATAAAGCCACAATCCGTGTTTATACTGAGGGGGGTCGGCTTATCCGTACTTTCACTTCAAACATTGATACAGGCATGAACCGTATCTTCTGGCCCCTCAATAAAAGAGGTGTTCGTTTCCCAAGTTGGGAAGATGCGCGCCCCGATGCGGATGAACCAAGCGGCAATGCTGTTTTACCCGGACGCTATAAAGTAGTCGTTTCTTATCAAAATGAAAAGGATTCAACTTATGTAATGGTGAAAAATGACCCCCGTTCAACGCTTTCAGAAAAAGATTTGACTGAAAAGGATGCTGTTCTAACCGATTTCCAAAAAGTGATGGAAAGAGCTACACTGGCTTTCAATCGTTTAAAAGAAGCGAATAAAACAACTGATTTGGTAGATGCTCAATTGGGTCAGAATGCCCCTGATACTGTTAAAACAAGTGTGTCAAAATTGAGTAAATCTATGAAAGACAGCATTTTAAGTCTTCAGAAATTGTTTATGACTCCTCCTGGTGCAAAGGGGATTGTTCGGACGGCAGGAGTTTTGCAAGATGCGATATTCCGTGCGATGTCAATGCTGGGTTCAAGCCCAGGCAAACCACAAAGCAATGCTATGGTAGCATTAAACAAAGCCAAAGCACAGACAAATACTGTGATTGACAAGGTCAATGCTTTCTTTGAAAAAGACTGGAAACAATACCAAGAGAAGGTAGAAGCAGTGAAATATTCTTTGTTTAAAAAATATGAGCCGTTGAAAATGGATTAATTCTACCTTTAGTTAAGCAAAGATTTAGAGTTAGTTCGACTTTGCTTTATCCACTTTTATCCGTTCATCCCGATTGGCAATTTCCCATGCGGTATAAAATGCCAATTGCCCAATTTTAGCCATTTTTTCAAAATTAATTTTATCAACCGTGTCAGAAGGCATGTGGTAATCATCGTGTGTACCATTGAAATAAAAAATGGCAGGGATACCTTGCTCGGCAAAATTGTAATGGTCGCTGCGGTAATAATAGCGATTGGGGTCGTTTTCATCGTTGTATGTATAATCTAAGGTGAGTTTCGTATAGGTTTTATTGACTTCCTCATTGATATTATGCAAATCTGTGCTGAGTTTATCAGCCCCAATGACGTAGATATAGTTGGGATTGTCTTTATATTTTTCATCTACCCGCCCAACCATGTCAATATTTATATCTGCAACTGTTTTTTCAAGTGGGAACACAGGATAGGTTACATAATATTTTGACCCTAAAAGCCCTTTCTCTTCACCTGTCATTAATAAACATAAAACACTTCTGCGAGGACCTAAGCCTTTTTTCTTGGCTTCTACCATCGCTTGCGCAATTTCAAGTACCGTAGAAGTGCCGCTTCCATTATCATCAGCCCCATGATAAACAGATTCTCCTCTTTTACCCAAATGGTCGTAATGTGCTGAAACAACAACGATTTCATCTTTCAAAACAGGGTCAGAGCCTTCAATAAAACCTAAAATATTATTACCTATCAATTGCTTGAAATATTTGTCCATTTCAATTTTCACCGCACATGGTAGCACAACAGGACGAGACTTTCCTTTTAACATTTTTCCTCTTGCATCTTTCACCATTTCACTCTTTGTACCAATAATTTCACGCGCCATATCAGGTGAAATATAAATATTGTTGGGATATTGTCCGTCTGGTATTTCAACATCACCTGTGATATTTCTACTGAAAAAACGGCGGTTATTTTGAATATTTTTAGTCAATTCTGGGTCAATAATCAAGACCATTTTCACCCCTTTTGCATAAGCCACTTTAAGTTTTCTTTTCACATCCACCGACCAAGAAGACATGTTTTTTGTTTTTGTTAAAACAGAAATTGAATCGCCTTTAATGGGTTCACCTTCATTAATCAAAATGATTTTTCCTTTCAGATTGCCTGCTTTTTTGTAATCGCTATACTGTTCATCGTCAATGCCATAGCCAAGAAAAACAACCTGCTCTGCTGAGATTTCATTGCCTGATATAGAAGGATTTGTGGAAGGATACGCATAAAAATTGTAAAGATGACGGTAGGTTTGACTATTTAATTTCATAGAACTACTATTCCACGCTTCGTTGGTATAAACCATTCGTTGAAAAAAGGATTTATTATCCCCCACTTTAGGCAACCCTAAGGTTTCAAAATAACGCGCTATATAGTCTGCCGCTTTGCGATTGCCTTCTGTACCTGTTTCACGTCCTTCAAGCGAATCAGCGGTCAATATTGTTAAGTGGCTTCTCAATTCACCTGTTGAGATAGTATTGGCGAAAGGAGCAGGGTCAGCTTTTTGAGCTGGTAAAATTACCCCCCTCAGTATAAAACACAAAATCAGTATTTTTTTCATATTTTTATCTCTTTTATTTTTAATATGCTCTCACATTCTTATTTTCCATATAATTAATAAAGGCTTTATTCACAACCCGATTGCCGCCAGGCGTAGGGAAATTGCCTGAAAAATACCAATCTCCTGTATTATTTGGACAAGCTTCATGCAGACCTTCAAGAGTTTGATAGATAAGTTGCACATCTGGCGTAATATCAGGTGGTGTAACAATTTCAGCTATCTCATTCGTTATTTCAACATACTCGAACAATTCGTAAAGCTCTTGCACGTAATTTTTTATTTTTTCTTTGGGCAAATTCTCTTGCGCCTTACATTTTTCATATACCTGTTCTAATTTTTCTTCAAAACCACGTTCATGAATCAATTTTATCAAAGCTTGAAACGCTACAAAATCACCCATTTTAGACATATCAATCCCGTAACAATCGGGATAACGAATTTGAGGGGCAGAAGAAACGATGATGATTTTCTTAGGTTTCAGTCGGGCCGCTATTTTAATGATACTGTTTTTCAAAGTCGTTCCACGCACAATGGAATCGTCCATTAAAACTAAGGTATCCACTTCATTATTGACAATACCGTAGGTAACATCATACACGTGGCTCACCATTTCATCGCGCGAATTATCTGCTGTGATAAAAGTACGGGCTTTATCGTCTTTAACGGCTAATTTTTCAACACGTGGCATACCACTCAGTATATCTGCCAATTTCTGAGGTGTCAATTCATTCTTTTCTTGCAGTGCGAGTATTCTCTCCGTTTTTATTTTATTGAAAATCTTAGTCACCCCCTCAGTAAAACCCATAAATGCAGTTTCAGCGGTATTGGGAATAAATGAAAAAACGGTGTTCTCAAAATCATAATCCACAGCTTTCATCACAGATTCTGATAATTGCTCGCCCAATTGTTTGCGTTCAAGGTAAATATCTCTATCTGTACCTCTTGAAAAATAAATGCGCTCAAAAGAACAGGCTTTACGCTCCAATTGCTGCGTGAAAGGTTTTTCACTCACTCGACCATCTTTTTTAATTACCAAAGCGTGGGCAGGTTGCAACTCTTGGATAAGTTGATAATTAACGTTCAAAACAGTTTGAATAGCAGGACGCTCAGAAGCTACAACCACTATTTCGTCATCTTGATAGTAAAAAGCGGGACGAATACCATTAGGGTCTCGCATCACAAAAGCATCGCCATGACCTAACATACCCATCAATACGTAACCCCCATCAATATCTTTTGCAGCCCTTTTTAAAATGCGGTGCACATCCAAATGCTCACTTATCAGAGCTGTTAGTTCTTTATTAGAATAGTTATCTCTTTTGAAATAATTGAACCAATGTTGCACTTCATCATCCAGAAAATGTCCTATTTTTTCTAAAACCATGACAGTATCGGATTTTTCTTTAGGATGTTGCCCTAATTCTTCCACAAGGAAGGTGAAAAGTTCATCCACATTGGTCATGTTGAAATTGCCTGCTAAGAGCAAATTGCGACTAATCCAGTTATTCGGGCGAAGGAAAGGATGGACTTGCTCAATTGTGTTTGCCCCATGTGTGCCATAGCGCAAATGCCCCATCAAAACCTCGCCCATATAAGGAAAATTTTCTTTCAGATAATGTGGGTCGTGGATTTGCTCAGGAGGAACGTCTTTGAAATGCCAAAATATTTGCTCAAAAACATCCCGAATGCTCTGATTGGCATTGCTCCGTTTGCGGCTAATATAGCGGTGACCGGGCAGAGGGTCGAGTTTGATTGTTGCGATGCCTGCGCCATCTTGCCCGCGATTGCGCTGTTTTTGCATCAAAAGGTGTAGTTTATTCAAACCATAAAAAGCTGTTCCATATTTTTCATGGTAAAACTCCAAAGGTTTCAGCAAACGAATGAGGGCTATGCCACATTCATGTTTGATTGATTCGCTCATTGACGATTAAAAATTGGTGGAAAAGATTTCACAAAGATACGATGATTTTTTTAACAAATTTTTGAAAGAAAAGTTAATGCTGTTACTGACTTCTTAAAACTTTTTCTCAACTGTTAAGACTTGTTAAAACGCTCTTGTTTTCGGTTAAACTTCCGTTAAGCGAAGCATCCAAATTTGCTTTATCCCTGTCTCTTCTGTAAATTCGTGAATAAGAAATCAGTTTTAAATAAAAGGGAAACTGATTTCACGAAAACCAATTTGATAACCTATAAATTTCAACAACATGAAAAAAGTAAGCATTTTTAAAATCGCAATCTTAGCTTTGACAGCCCTCTCTTTTAATGCTTGCCAAAGCCCTCAAAAACTCTATGAAAAAGGTAATTATGATGAAGCCATCGAACTTGCTGTTAAACGCCTTCGCGAACGCAAAGTAAAAGAAAAAGATGTGCAAACCCTTGTAGAGGCTTTCAATTACATCAATCGCAAAGACGCTGAAAAGCTCAGCCGCCTCCGCGCACAACGCACACCCGATACATGGACAGCCGTTTATGACCTTGCGAGCCGCATCAGCCGCCGCCAAGAGTTGGTAAAACCTTTGGTGACTCTGGACGAAGCAAAATATTATAGCAAACTAACCGATTTATACTTTGAAAATGGTGTAAATTTCATCTTATCAGAAGCCCGCGATGGTGCTGCCGATTATCTCTATAATAAAGGTGTAGAAACGCTAAACCGTGCCCGCAAAGGTGAGCGTTTGGCTGCCCGTGAGGCTTATAATGATTTTAATGCTATGAATTTGTACTATTCTAATTATAAAGATACCAAGCAATTGATGAACGAGGCTTATAATATGGGTATCAACCACGTGTATTTTAAAGTTGAAAATCAGAGCCTTACTTTTTTACCTGCCGCTTTTGAAAATACCTTGCAAAGTGTCTTTGTGAGAGATTTGAATACGCAGTGGATAAAATATCACACTTTTAGAGACGATAATTTGCGCTATGAGTACAATATCGTTGCTAAAATTACCCGCATAGATGTAAGCTCTGAACGATATGACCGAAACCACCACTTTGAAGAAGCCCAAGTAGAAGACGGTTATGACTATGTTTTAGACGCAAAAGGCAATGTGCAAAAAGATACTTTAGGTAATGATGTGAAAGTGAAAAAGTTTAAAACTGTTCGGGCGCAAGTTTTTGAAGTCCGTCAATATAAAGAAGCCCGTGTATCTGGCTATTTGGAATATTATGACAACCGCACAAAAGAATTGGTCGTAAGCCGCCCGATTGAGTCAAACGCTAATTTTAACCACTATGCTGTTCGTTTTGAAGGAGACCGTCGCGCTTTGTGTGAAAAAACATGTAACTTATTGGGCAATAGCCCTGTCTCTTTTCCAAGCAATGAGGATATGCTTTTGACAGTGGCTGAAAATTTGAAAGTGAATGCAAAGCGCATCGTTAGAGATAATGACTATGTTTTAGCAAAATAGAATTCAATGGATAGAGGACAATGGACAAAATTAATCGTTGACAATCAACATTGTCCATTGTCCATTGTACTCTGTCCATTGTCCATTGAGAAGAAAGTTTGGTTTAATAAATGGTTGAGATACTGAGGGGGGTAATCCTCTCAGTATTTTTTTATTGTGTCTTGTCCTATAAAAAGTTGACTATCCAAAGCTGCAAAGATGGAAAAGAGTTTAACAAGGGAAAAAAGGTTTTTAAAGGGCAAGCTTAAAACGGCAAGGGTAGATTTACTTATTTGACCTCCTATACCCAAATAATAGAGTTTCTCTTGGTGACAACCCAAACAAAGAACTATATCTCGTAGGCTAACTGAAGAGCGGCGCGTAGTAGAACGTTTGTTAGATAGTTTAAGAGATTTGGTGAAAAATAGGGGATAAAATAATATTTGAAAATGCTTTGTGTTTTCTTTTAATTTTGCCCCATGAAATTATCAGTTATCATTGTCAATTATAATGTAAAACATTTTCTTGAGCAGGCATTGCTGTCGGTGCGTCGTGCATCAGAAGGTTTGTTGGTTGAAACGTGGGTTGTCGATAATAACTCTACCGATGATTCTGTGGCAATGGTTAGAGAAAAGTTTCCAAAAGTACATGTCATTTCAAATACTGAAAATGTCGGTTTTTCCAGAGCCAATAATCAAGCGATAAGACAATCGACAGGGGAATATATTTTATTATTAAATCCTGATACGGTTGTGTCGGAAGATACTTTTCAAAAATGCTTGGATTTCATGAATTTACACCCTCAGGCAGGTGGCTTGGGAGTGAAAACAATTGATGGTAGTGGCACTTTTTTACCCGAATCAAAACGCGGTTTTCCATCGCCGTGGGTAGCATTTTGCAAATCGTTTGGTTTATCTGCTTTGTTTCCTAAATCGCGTATTTTTAACCGCTACTATTTGGGTTATTTGAGTCGAGATGAAACACATGAAATAGATGTGCTCGTTGGCTCATTTATGTTGATGCGAAAATCTGTTTTAGATAAAATTGGCTTATTAGACGAAGCCTTTTTCATGTATGGGGAGGATATTGATTTGAGTTATCGCATCGTGAAAGCGGGATATAACAACTATTATTTGTCAGATACAACTATTATTCATTACAAAGGTGAAAGCACTAAAAAGGGCAGTTTGAACTATGTCCGTATCTTTTATGGGGCAATGATAATATTCGCAAAAAAACATTTTAAAGGGCAAAAAGCCACTATTTTTATTGCCTTGATGTTATTAGCTATTTGGTTTAGAGCGAGCTTAACCGTGATATCAAGTATTTTCAAAAAAGTCAATTTGCCCATATTCGATGTGTTTTTAATGGGTTTCGGTTTATATGTGTTAAAAGATTTTTGGTCAAGTTATTATTTCAAAGACCCTAACTACATAAAACTATCCTTTCTTTATTTCAACATGCCCCTTTACATAAGTATTTGGTTATCAACCATTTATTTCAGTGGTGGCTACGACAAACCCGTTTCTTTACGCAGAATACTGAGGGGGGTCTTTGTCGGCACTATTATCCTCTCTGCCGTTTATGGTTTCTTAGATTTGAACTTGCGCTCTTCCCGGATGCTCATCATTTTAGGTGCTTTGTGGACAGGTTTGAGTCTTATATCCTTACGTTTATTTCAACATTTCATCAAAAACCGCAACTTGCATTTAAGTAATGAAGGGGTAAAAAACCTCGCACTCATTGGTTCAAAAAGTGAAACTGATAGAGCAAAATCCTTCCTAACACAAGTCCAAGTGGTGAAAAATATCATTGGCATTATCAACCCAAAAAAGACGGAAGACTATGACATATATTTGGGGAGCATCGAAAATTTAGAAAATTTTATAAAATTTTTCAGAATTAAAGAACTGATTTTTTGTTCAAAAGACATAGAAAATCAAGCGATTATACACATAATGACTCAATTGGGTACACGCATTGATTATAAAATATTAGCGGAATATAGTCAAAGCATTATTGGTAGCAGTAGTAAAAATACCTCAGGTGAACTCTATACAATGGCTGTGCAATTCAAAATAGCATCTCCAACAAATAGACGTAATAAGCGACTTGTAGACTTTCTATTGAGTTTTTCCTGTTTGGTATTAAGCCCTATTTTGATTTTTTTTATTAAACAACCGCTTGTTTTTTATAAAGACGTTATGCAGATTTTTATTGGTAACAAAACTTTTGTCGGTTATACGGACTTGGACAGATTCAATAGGGAAGGAGTATCCGTAAATTTACCAAAGCTAAAAAAGGGACTTTTCACACCTATAAATGCTTTTACTTTTGAAACCTTTAACTATAAGACACTTGAACGTTTGAATTTTTTTTATGCTAAGGATTATAGTTTGTGGCAAGATTTAGAAATTATTTGGAAAGGACTTAGAAATTTTAAATTGGTTAAGGCTAAATTATAATGACATATTAAGATTTTGGAATACCCTAAAACGATGAAAGCCCCGTAGAATAAACTACGAGGCTTCGTTAACTTGAGTTGGCAGCGACCTACTCTCCCACGTTCAGGGACGCAGTACCATCGGCGCAGTGGAGCTTGACGACTCTGTTCGGAAAGGGAAGAGGTA
>JAYUQN010000750.1:0-8394 GCA_043756725.1 Saprospiraceae bacterium | reverse complement strand
CAGCTTGTTTATACATTTTCCATATTTGATCGTGTTTAATTGGAAACAGCACAAAGCGGCTTTCATTTTCTTGAAGTATCGGCTCTATATTATGCGACATCTATAATGTATTTAAAAAATTTAAAAAATTCATGCAAAAATAGGAACTATTGCCCACACAAGTACCCCTTCCCATAGGGACTCCTTTGGAGCAGTATCCGATGCGGAAGAAGCAAAGGAGTTACTTGATTTTTTCTGTTTGTCTGCTGTTTTATATATATTGTATGTGCAAGTTGGTGTTCTATACCTGTTTCAAATGGTTTTGGTTTGCGTAGTTTGCTCACGTGCCGTTACTCTTTTATGGAGAGAACACCCAGTAGGAAGTAAATCAAAATTTAGTGAAACAAAATTATCCTTTTTTTGATTTTAGTGAAAAAAAAGTTATGCACATATTGTTTATAACTTGCTTAAAATATTGATTTTCAATGATTTTTGAATGTTTATAAGTTATCCACAATGTTTATAACTTAAATGTGGAAAAAATTAAAAGGATTTTAGCAACTAAATTAAAAGCGTTATAAAGTGTCAAATCACAAAGAAATCATCTTGTTATATATTGATAATCAATATTTTATTTATTGTGCAAATGTAAATTGAATTTACCAATTGGTTGTTATAATATGGTAACAACTTATCCACAAGATTTCAACACTTTCTGTAAAATTACTCAAATACTGAGGGGGGGGTAGCCAAAAACTTACCCTAAATCTGCAAACAAAATAATTGCTTCGCTTAAACGCATGGGTCGGCTCTACCCGCCGCAATGAACAGGGTTAAAAGAAATTACTCCTTCTGAAAAACCAAGTAATCAAAGCACTGACCGTTAAGGAAACGATTAAAATAAGCACAAAGGAACCTTGATGCTCGGTATCAAAATACGGTATTTTAACATTCATGCCGAAAAATGACGCAATGAGGGTTGGTACCATCAAAACAATGGTGATGGTGGTCAGCCGTTTCATAACCATATTCAAATTGTTTGAAATGATAGAAGCGTAGGCGTCCATTGTGCCACCCAAAATATCGGTATATACTTTTGCCGTTGCTAAGGCTTGAGAGCTGTCAATAATAAGGTCTTCGAGTAGGTCGAACAAATCATCATCGTCTTTGATATGAAGGAAATCTGTCCGTTTCATTTTCATTTTTAGCAACTCATTGGCATTGAGGGCATTGACGAAATACACCAAAGATTTTTCAATGTTCAACAATTGACGCACTTCAATATTGCGGCTTGACTCGTACAATTCATTTTCAATGACATTGCGTTTGTGATTGAGTTTTTTCAAGCTGCCGATGAAACGATTGACGTTCTGTTCTAAAATTTGTAGAACAAAACGGCGATCATAAGCGGGGTCAAAATTTTTCAATCTATCATTTAAAAATTGCTCGATAACGGGATTGTCGAATCCTGAAACGGTTATCACGTGCTCGATGGTAATGATAATGCCAATGGGCACAGTGAGATAGATGGATTGATTTTCACGGTCAATGCCATTATTGAGTACGGGTGTTGAGAAAATAATGAGCCGCACGTCTTCGTCGCGCTCGTAGCGAGGGCGTTCGTCAATATCCAAGGGGTCTGTGAGGAAGTCAATAGGGAGTGTGAATTTTTCAGCAAAATTCTCTAATTCTTCGCGACTAAAAGGCGGCGAGATATTAATCCAGCAACTCGGTTCTGGCTCTTGCAGCTCTGTTAGCTGTCCGTTGACTTTTGCATAGTATCGAATCATATTCAGCAGGGTCCATTTCAACGGGTTTGATGAAAAAAAAGGTTTATACGCTATACAATGTACGATGTCAGGTGCATGATGTCAGATGCACAGTGTCAGATGTTAAATGTCGGATTTGACTCAACAACATATCTCAAGTCTTTATGACGCGTGTATGATTTATGCAACGCAAATGTAGTGCAAAAAACGAGAAAGGCAAGAGGCTTGTGTGGATATTAGGTAAAAATTAACATCCATAAAGATGAAAGGGACACAGTTGGTAACGGTATCCCTTTCACTTTTATATTTTATAGTAAAATAAATAGTTATAAAATCTTAAAATTTTCCATCTCAGCATCTCAAATGATACAGGTAAAAAACCGTCCTAAGTCGGGAAATCCTAAGTTTTCCCGACTTTGACAGCGTACTCATAACCATTTAAAAATTAAATTCAAAAACTACGACATCTCGTAGTAATTATCTTAAACTGAGTTTAAATAAAAAATAAATAAACTATGTGTTAATCAAAGTGAGAAGGGGAAAAGTGCAGTTCCCAGATGTTACGTTAAAGTGCGTTTTTTAAAGTTTAGTTTGCTTGTTTTAGTCGCCCAAATACAAAGAGTAAAAAATGTAAGTTGTTAAAATTGTAAAATTCGTTTTCAAAAATCCGATAACTTTGCTGCTTAATATATGTTTTTTTCCATAAAGTAAGATTCATTTTAGAAGCTCTTGTGACGCTATCTCGGATAAGTGTTACAAACTTACAACCTCTTTTTTATACAGGCAATACCCAAGTGTCAAAATTATTTTTTCGTAATTTTTATCTACTTGATAATCAAAGGATTAGTTAAAATATAAAAACGAATATTTTTTATGCTAATTTGATAATTTCATTAAATTATATAAAATTAAAATATATTGTTAGTATTTTATATTAAACATAAGACATATACAACAGTTTGTTTACTGATTTTTTAGCACAAATAATATTCTCTTTTTCAGTAAAAATGTGACATAGAAAGAGGAACAATGGAGAATAAAAAAAAACGGACAATAAGGCGTTATGCTTATTGTCCGTTGTACATCATCAATGACACATTATCTGGGAGGAATTATCTTTTTCTACGCCCACCATTCAAAGCTTCTTGTAGTTCTTTCAACTCTTCCATTTTGCCATCAGCAGCAATGGAGGCTTGTAAGCCCCACGTTTCTGGGTCGTGGGAGTTGAGATTAGGTCCCGATTCTCTCAAGATTTGAGAGACTGTTTCAGGCTCCAATTTTGCTAAATCTGCAAAAGTGAAGATGCCTTGCTCGTTAAGCACCTCTTGGATTTTTGGTCCTATGCCTTCGATGATGGTCAAATCATCCCGTTTAACGGCACTTGCGCCACTGCGTTTTTCTTTAAGTTGACTTAAACCACCTGAGCCGTTTTTAAGAATCCACTCCTCCAAAGCTGTCCAATTGCCACGCCAAGCGAGCATGGCTTGGTCATTCCAAGTGCTGTTGTTGGGCACAATATAGTTTTTACCAGCAGTTTCAAGTATCTGAACAATTTGGCTATCGGTCAAACCTGCCAATTGTTCCCACGTATAGATGCTATTTGTATAAAAAATTTCTTGAATCTTCGGTCCGATGCCATCTATGACGGTCAAATCGTCTTGTTTTATGGAATAAACACTACCAGTTAAGCCTTCACGTTGTGTGATTTCGATGCGTTTTTCGACAATCCTTTCATTGAAGAAAGGCATTTCAACTATCTTATCAATAAACATTTCAACAGGCTTTTCGATGATGCGTTCTACATAAACGGGTACTTCAACGATTTTATCTACAAAAGATTCTACTATTTTCTCAACAATGCGCTCTTTGACGACGGTTGTTTCAACAAATTTTTCAACGATTTTTTCAACAGGCACTTCAACTATTTTCTCAACGATGTGTTCAACAGGTCTTTCAATTATTTTCTCAATATAAACGGGCACTTCAACTACTTTTTCAACGATACGTTCAATCGGTCTTTCAACAATCAGCTCTTTCAAAACAGTTATCTCTTTGACAATTTGAATAGGCTTTTCAATATAATGCTCCCGTATATCCGCTACTTGATTTTCGAGTGTAAAATTGTGTTCTACTGGCACATCTACGAATTGTTGAGTAATAACAGCAACCTCTTTACTGAGGGGTATGTTGATTTCTTTTTCAACGATGGTATCAACTGTAACATAGTTTTCAACGATTTTTTCATTATATACCTCAATCACTTTCGGTGTATAAGTGTTGATATCAAATACCCTTTCAATGATTTTTTCGTGGAAAACAGGTTTGGCTATTTCAACAATATTTTCAACTTCCACCTCTTTAATAACAGGCACTATTTTGCCAACTTTTACCTCGTGGATAACAGGCGTTTCAACGACTATTTCATGGATAATCGGCACTTCTTCAATCGTTTCATGAATAACAGCTTTTTGGTGTTTCAAGACAACTTGATGCTCAACAGGCACTTCAACTTCTGAGATTGTATTGATGGTAACTTGTTTTTCATGCACAGTCTCTTGAATAACGGGTATTTCAGTTTCGATGGTAATTTCTTCGATTTTAGCAACTTGCTTTTTCAATTCTATTTTGCGTTCAACTTCTACGGTGTGCATAACAGGTACTTCAACAATATAGGCTTGCTCAATAGTATTTTCGTGTATTTTGGCAACCTGATAAGTCAAATCAAAGCTGTGTGCCACTTCTTGTTCAACATGATTTTGAGTAATGATAGGCTTTTGGTGTACCAAATTAACAACGCGTTCAACGTCAGTATCCGTCACAACCTCTCTCATATATTCAACTTTCTTTTCAACGATATGTTCCACATAAACAGGCACTTCGACCTCAACTTCGATGATATGCTCAACGAATTTTTCTTTGACAACGTGCTTAATTTGTGGCACTTCTTTCCAAATAATGACTTCACGCTCAACGGGGCGTTCCATCACAATTTCTTTTATGACTTCCACATCTTTATAAACAATTACCTCTTTATATACAGGCACTTCTTTTTCAATAATTATTTCCCGCTCAACAGGAACTTCGACTATTCTTTCAGTTAGAACCAATACTTGTTTTTCAACAATTATTTCACGCTCAACAGGGACTTCTTTGATGATTTCCCGAATAACTTCAACCGGTTTTTCGACGATGACCTCCCTGTAAACAGGTTTTTCAATTTCAAGAACAATTTCTCTTTCAACAGGGATGATTTTTTCAATCACAGTTTCATAAACAACGTGCTTTTCAACCACGCGTTCTTGGATAATAGGTACTTGTTTTTCAACAATCACTTCTTGATAAACAGGCACTTGTCTTTCAAGCGTAATGGTATAATCGTAGGGCACTTCCACTACTTCTTCCCGAAGAATCGGTTTTTTGATTTCCTTTTTGACGATATTAGGTACTTCCGTTTCAACGGTCACCTCATAAGCTACTATTTTGGGTACTTCCTTGATAAGCGTTGTATGAACTTCTTTTTCAACAACTTCATCAATAACAACTGCTTTTTCAATGACGGTTGTAATTTCAACTTCAACAGGTTTTTCGACAATTTTAGTAACGAACACAGGTACTTGTTTTTCAACGATAATCTCTTGATAAACAGGCACTTCTCTGGTCAAATGGATTTCGTGCGTAACAGGTTTGTCGGAATAATGCTCGACAACATTAAGCACATCACGGGTCAAAGCCACGTCATTTTTGACACTGCGATTCACAACTTTCGCTTGATAATGGTCAAAACCCCTTTCGGCAGGATAATATTTTTCTTCAACAACTTTTCCGCCTTTCCATTTACGGCGAATGATTTCAGACCAGTTCATGCGTCTGCCATCTTTCATGTTAAAATCAAAAATAAACTCGGAAAAGGAATAATTGCCTACCACAGAATTGCTTTCAAGAATAATCTTATTGATTTTAGCAATGCGGTCATTTAATCCCATCATGCGTTCTACTTTTTCCGTTTTGCCGTAAGAGGAATCCGAAAGTAAGCTGTGCGCAATGGCATTATCATCAAAAAAAGTTTCTACGGCTTCTACGAAATTGCCTGATTTCACCAAATCGTCAAGCTGTTGCAGATGAGTATTTAAGTCCATCGTTTGTTAAATGTTTAATAGTTAGAAAGAGACATTTGAAAAGGGAATGATAAATGAATGTTGTAAATATAAAAAACAATTTTGAAAAAACAATATAGGTACAAATCATTTTATTGAAATTAATCTGTTATATATTGATTATCAATAATTTACGTTATATATTTTTATTTTTAAAATAAATAAAATAATTAATTTTAAAAATAAAAAAAATAGGTAAATGAAAGGGTTAGCAAAATTTTATTCTCTCATACGCATTACTGAATTACTTAATTGATTTCCATAGCTTTCATTTCAAGAATATATTTTTCAATTTTAGACAAATCTTTTGCGCCAAAGTCACACCATTCGGCTTTAAATCCATTTTTTATTTTAAAATAATCTTGCACTAAGTCGCCTTGTTGCTCAGCATTGAAATTTAGAAACGATGGTTTTTCAAACCATGATTCGTTTTTGATGCCTTGCTGAATCTTAGAGCTTGTATAGGTATAATTATAACCTGCTGGCGAACCTTGCGCTTTTAGAGCACACGCCACATAGCCTGCCCCGAAGTGTTGATATTGCCAAACATGCACCAACTCATGTATCAAATAATCATCTGGAAATGCGCCCCAACTATTGATGGTATTGGCTCCTACATAAATAACGCCCATGCTACGGGTAAGCCATTTTGCCCTCCCATCAATCATAACCACTTGAAAATCAATGCTTTTTCCGAATATTTCACGCCCCCTCAGTATTTCACGCTGCGTCAAAGGGCGAGCAGAGGTTTTATAGAGATTGGTAAAAATTTCATAGGTATCAATCAAGAAAAGACAATCAGCCAGCAATAGCGGAAACGTCCTAAAACGAGAACCACCATTTTCAGGAAAATAAAATGGCGAAAAGGGATAGGTGAATAGCCGTACAAGCCGTTTAGGAAACTGCAAAATTGCAAAGCGTATCCTACTTATTAGCCATATCATTTTCATGATCAATTTGTGTTAATGGTTACTTAAACCGAATTGCTTTCACAGGCGTGATAGACAACACCAAAAGCGTGGGTAAAAAAAGGAATAAAGTAGTAATCACAAGCGTCCCAATATTCAAAACCAAGATGGTTAAAAAATCAAATTTGATAGGCGCATACGACAAATAATAATTCGTTTCAGACAAATGAATAAAGTGAAACTTCTGCTCCAACCATGACAAACCCAAGCCTAAAAGATTGCCAAAAAACAAGCCCACACACACGATTATTGCCCCATAATAAAGGAAAATCTGTTGAATTCTGCCATTTGAAGTGCCCAAAGCCTTTAGTGTTCCTATCATATTCGTGCGTTCTAAAATCAAAATCAAGAGGGCGGTTACCATATTTATTATACTAACCAAAAGCATCAAAACGAGGATAACTTGCTCATTCACATCCTGCAAATCGAGCCAATCGAAGATAGCGGGCTGCTCTTCTTTAATGGTTTGCGCGCTCATATCGTTGGTAATCAAGTCATTATAAATAAATTCATTCAAAGGTTTCAAATCTCTTAAATCTTCTATAAAAACCTCAAAACCTGCCACTTGATTTTCAGACCAACCCAAAAGCGATTGTACCATTTTCAAATCTGCCAGCGCAAACCGTTTGTCATACTCATCAATACCCGTTTTATAAATGCCACATATTTGAAAAAGGCGTTGTTCTGACTGGTTGTTTTGCACAAAATGAACAATAAATTTATTACCTGTTTTAAGATACAATCGGTCTGCTGTGGATTTTGAAATCATAATATCTCTGCATGTATCGCAAGCTGTAATCGTGCGCCCTTCTACGAGGTTTTTATTGATGAAACGCCAATCGTAATCCGCTCCAACCCCTTTTAAAACAATGCCTTCAAAATTATCTTTGGTTTTAATAATGCCCGCTTTGTTGGCATAAGTTTGAATATGGCGCACACCTCCAAAAGTTTGCTTCTCTACCCCCCCCTCAGTATAATCGGTCTTTCCTAAGTTTTTCAACGAATCTAAAAAAGAAGGATGGGCATCAATGGGCGCAGGCTCAAAAGACGTCGTTTGCTGTACAGATGTAATATGAATATGCCCCCAAAACCCAAACATTTTATCACTTATTTCAGCTTTGAAACCTTTAATAAGCGAGGTCGTGATTATCATAACGGCAATACTCAACGCCACCGCCGTTGTAGCAATGCGAATAATGAGCCGCGTAAACGATTTTTGCCCCGATGAAGCGACTCTTTTAGCTATGAAAAAAGGAAAATTCATTTTTGAAGTATGAGTTATGAGTTATGAGTTATGAGTTATGAGTTATGAATCATTAGTGTTCAAAAGATTTTGTTTTAAAATTAAATAATTGATTTTCAATTACTTATGAAATTTATGCCAATCGGTTTAGTAAACGGAATTTGAATGATTTTGATTTTTTTTTGAAAAAAAAATCAAAAATCATTCAAATTCCGTTTACTAAACCTGTGCACAAATGCCTTTGTGAACTTCTAACAAAATCTTTTGAACACTAATGATTA
>JAYUQN010000749.1:0-3091 GCA_043756725.1 Saprospiraceae bacterium | reverse complement strand
CAATATACAAGGATTTACGCTCAACTATTGTTTTAACCGTCATATAATTAGCAATAACTTCTCGATAAATCCGATTGTGAATGGCTAATCCTGTTTCGCTATTACTAACAATACCGTGTTGTAAAGCAAAATTAACAGTCGGTGCGTGTAAACTATATGGTATCATTTCTCCCTCTATCACTAAGCGGTAAATCATATCGTAGAGGTCGGTATTATTTTCTAAATTTTTAACCAACGTATCAAAATTAGTATTGCTTCTTTCGGCTTTTATCAACTTATCTGCCGCCGTTTCTATGTCAAAAACAGTCCAAATTCTTTCCGTTTTCTTGGACATAATATCTTCATCAACAAGTTTACATAGTGCACTCACCAAAAACGGATAGCCCGAAGTATAATAAAACAAGGCTTGGGCGACCCCCTCAGTATCCATGGTTACATTTTGCTCGGCGCAGTAATCTTTTAGCATCGGCACAATTTCATGGGGCAATAATTCCATCACGACATTAAAATCGGCGGCAATATTCCACGGTGAATTGTATTTGGCTTCTTGGTTGAGTCCAAGTTTAAGGCGCAATGATTTGACATCGTACAAACCTGCTAAAACAATTGAATGAAATGTCGGAAAAGTTTCACGTTCTAAATACTTGTTTCTTAGCATGGCTAAAAAGCTGACAAACAATTGATTGTTGCTACTTTTATCCACTTCGTCAATCAATAAAATTATTTTTTTATCGGCTTTGTTGACCAATTCAGTAATAAAATCCGCTACCAGTTCCAGACTATCTATTTTTTCTGATTGTTCTTTTATCCAATTCGCCAAATGAGGTGCGTAAGCGGTTGCATAACGCCCTAAAACACGAACAAAACCCGAAGCAAACGTGGGTTCGTCATTGAAAATAGCATCGCCAATTCCTTCAAAACTGGTGTTGAAAACAATGTAATCACCCGATTGTCGAAGTACATCGGAGAGGAGGTACAACATCGTTGTTTTACCATACTGACGGGGGCGATTGATGGCGAAATACTTCCCTTTTTCTACCAAATTAATAGCTGTATTAAACTTAGTTGACACATCCGCCATATAATGCTTGTTAGGAAAGCAAGTACCTGTTACATTAAATTCTCTTGTCATTTTCTTCTTTTTGATTGAAAAATATGGACAAAACTACACAATTTTTTTGATAAAAAATCAAAGTCGTGTTCTGTCTTTTGCCCTTACGTGCAATCTCCCAAAAAAATCTTCGGACAAAATCCGCCTTGCTTCGGACAGTTTTTGACCCTATTCGTCCTCAAACGTTTTTTTTCTTTTTTTGAACAGTCCATCTTTGAGTTGTCAGAAGGAAAAACACCCCCCTCAGTATTTTCTCTATTTTTCAATCAAAAAAACAAGTTTTTAAAATGAAAAAAACAATCTTATTCCTCGCTTTTTGCCTTTTGGCAAATCTGTTCTCATTCTTTGTTGGCTGCACAAATGCAGACAAATCAAAACCAGCAACTTTAACTAATTGACAAGCCTTCCTGCAAATTTGCCTAATGGTTTGACAAATTTGAATTGCAGTGATAACTCACTGACAAGTTTGCCTACCTTACCCAGCACTTTGCAGCAATTGAGGTGTGATTTTAACAGATTGACGAGTTTACCCGCTTTGCCCAACAGTTTGCAGTTATTGGATGGCAACAACAATCAATTGACTAATCTGCCGACTTTGCCCAACAGTTTACAGACTTTGGATTGCCACAACAACCAATTAGCAAATTTACCTGCGCTACCCAATAGTTTACAATATTTAGATTGTTTCAATAATGACTTGACCACTTTACCAACGCTGCCTGCGGGTTTGCAGCGATTGCTTTGTAAAGCCAATCAACTAACGAGCTTACCCACTTTACCCAATACTTTGAATGATGTATTATGCAACGACAATCAATTGACTACTCTACCGACACTGCCTGCCAGTTTGCAGGCTTTGAGGTGCTCTGGAAATCTAATAACGTGTTTGCCGACTTTGCCAAATACCTTAACCGTTTTACAAGTTGACGACAACCTTGTGTCGTGTTTGCCTAATTATCCACCCAATTTCGTTGTTCGAAACGGTAGTTTTAATGTCATCAGCCTACCACTTTGTAGCCCAAGCATTGTTACACACCCTTCAGTATCCAGCCCAATTTGCTTGGGTAATAGCCTCACTTTGACCGCTAAAGCCACAGGTACAGGCACAATAACCATCACCGTCAAATGGCAGCGCAATGGCGTGGATATAGCGGGTACTTCAGCAGCATACACAAGCAATACCAATGTGGTCTATACATTCACACCTGCACTGACGGACAATGGCGCAAGCTACCGTGCAGTTTTCACAGGCAGTTGTGCCTCACTAACGGCAACCAATGCAGCCACTATTGCAGTCTCAAATATTGTCCTCAGCACCCCTTCAGTATCAAACGTGCTTTGCAACGGTGGCAATACTGGCATAATCAGCGTTGTGGCTACGGGCAATGCACCTTTCACTTACAATTGGTCGAATAGTGGCACAACCGCTACGCTAAACAATTTAATATCAGGCACTTATAGCGTCACCGTAACCAATGCAAATGGCTGTATTAAAACCGCTTCTGCTACGGTTTCAGAGCCTACGGCACTTGTTTTAAGCACCCCCTCAGTAACAAACAATATTTGTAATGGTGGCAATACAGGTTCGGCAAGTGTAACAGCAAGCGGCGGCACTTCACCTTACACTTATGCGTGGTCAAATGGTGCAACAACAGCTAACGCTACGGGCTTAAGAGCGGGTACTTATACGCTAACAGTAAAAGATGCCAATGGCTGTACTAAAACGACATCTGTAAGGCGTTATACAAAAAATAAAATACCCGTTTTATTGGGTAAAATCCTTTAAAAGTGGGTATGCTATTTTTTGTATAACGCCTAACCATTACAGAACCCAGTGCATTGGTTGTTAATGTAGCAAATAGTTGTCAAGTGGCTTATTACGGCTATGGCAGCACTTGCAAAACCTTATCGGTAACGGTTTCGGGTGGTAGTGGTAGCTATACTTACAAATGGAGTGGCAGTACGCAAACGAGTGCAAGT
>JAYUQN010000748.1:0-3091 GCA_043756725.1 Saprospiraceae bacterium | reverse complement strand
GCAACGATAGAAGAGGGTAAAACATCTGCAAAACTGGATGATGAAATGGACGGTGTACTAAATTCAACGCCTTGCGAACCATCACCCGTGTCGGGATTATAGCCATAGTTTGTTTCAGTGTTAAAAGGATTTTTTCGGGGCAAGAAGGAAGGTTTCGATTTTGGTAAAGCATATAAAACAGGGTCTTTATTTAAATCAAAAGACCATGAAGCATGAGAATCGCCTGAAATGACGACCACATTATTCACCCTATTTTTTTGAATAGAGTCAAGAATGTTGTTACGCTGAGACAAATAGCCATTCCAACTATCTAAAAATAAATTTTTGAAAAATCGGACATTAAAGCGTGATTTTGGCAAAGGCGCAGCAAAAGCGACATTAATACTGCTGAAAATGACTTGGCTACCTACCACTTTCCAACGCGCTTTGGAGTTTTTCAAGTTGTTTATAAGCCAACTGCCTTGCGTAGCACTAATCATTCGGCGCGGATTTAAGGAATTTTCAGGCATATCAAAACTTGAGGCTTGCTTCTGGCGTCCTTCCAATCTTGTATCAAGCATAAAGAAATCTAATAATTTTCCATAAGAAAAAGCTCTATAAAAACCAAAGTTTTCAGCCGTTCCTCGGATGGGCATCCATTCAAAATAAGCTTCTTTTACGCCTTTTTTGCGCTTATCCCAATCCCCTTTATTGGATTTAGCACCCGCCTCGTAAGCATTGTTAGCGATTTCGTGGTCGTCCCAAATGGCTATAAAGGGATGCTGTTGATGAAGCTTTTGCAAGTTTTTATCCAAATGATACAAGGACATACGCAGCCTATAATCGGCTTTTGTAACCGTTTGATGGATAGGCATATAGCTGCGAGTGGGGTCTTTCAGCTTTGAGTTTCTATGCTTGCCTTTAGCATAATCATAATAATAATCACCGAGATGAATAACCGCATCCAAATCATTGCGCTCTGCAACGCGGGCGTACGCATTGAAATAACCGCCTTCATAATTGGCACAAGAAACGACTGCAAATTTCAAAACATCGCTTAAATTATCACTCGATACTGAGGGGGTCGTTTTGGTTCTGCCGATAGCCGAGCGTTTGCCCAAAGCCAAAAAAGTATAATAATAAGTTGTGTTGCTTTGCAAACCTGTTACATCCACCTTAACCGTATAATCTTTACTTAAATCGGTTGAAAATGTGCCTATTTTCACAATGTTTTTTAACTCTGTATCCGTTGCCAAAAGGTATGTGCCTGTAATAGTGGTATCCTTATCGGGAGTGATGCGTGTCCAAATAATGACGCGATCTTCAAGCGGGTCACCCGAAGCAACACCGTGATAAAAAGGTTTTAAGGGAGGATTGAGAGGAAGGACTTGTGCTATAAATGTCTCTGCCACCAAGATAAAAAGGCAGATTATAAATGTTCTTTTCATGATTTTTAAAAATAAGTGTTTTCGACTAAATAATCAAAACGTCAAGCCTATCAAAGTTTTAATGTCATAATAACCTTTATTGATATTCTGAAAATTGGGATAGTTATCATAGCGCGCCAAGCGTTTATAATAATTGGCTTGAATACCCAGATTAAATTTTCGCCAAATAGGATAATTATAATCTACAATAAGCAGCCTCACGTCTTCCACGCCTTTGGTATCTCGGTGTGTATAAATGAGCCATCGGTCAATATTGAGTATAAATTTACCGTATTTTTGGGTTGTGAGCGAAATATCTACGCCCCCTGTGAAACCCTTTCCATAAACATAATCTCTTTGAAATTCAGGGTCGTCTGAGTGGTAAATATATTTCACAATATCTGACTTGCTGCTGCCAAAAGGTATGACACCCACTTTTACACAAGCCATTATACTATTTTTATTATCCCACACATGACGAAAAGAGTAATCTCCCGTGATTGCTAAAGACCCAATTTTATAAACGTCACTTGCCAAATTATCATAGTGTTGAGATAAACTAATGACAGAATTTTTACCTAAATTCTTCATAAAAAGCGGTGCGTAGGATGAAATGTTGAAAAAAATACTGTCTTTTCCTTTGATACTATAATGAGCCCATGTTTTAAAAACAAAAAAATCGAAGGGTTTATACCGCTTGCGGTTTTGATCAAATAATTCGCCATAATTTACAGCATAACTCACATAACCTCTTGCACCAAACGGGTTTTCACCTATATTCCCAAAGGGATAACTGCCGCCAAAAGACAATTGCGTTCGGATAGGCGCATGAACTGTATCCCGATAGAAGTAGGGATTTTCTTTAAAAAACAAACCATTGATTTGAGAAACAGGGTTTAAAATAGACATAAAAGTGTGTTTTAGAAACTTGTTTTTCACCTTATAACGGATAGCTTGCGAAAACCTATGAGTCATTTCACCCAAATAAATGCCGCCAAAGGATGTTGTAAACAAATCTATTTCACTGGCATTATACGTTTCAGCAAAATATTCCCATACCAAACTGCCTGCTACGGTGAAAGGAATGGATTGCCAATAGTTGTAACCATTGCTGCGGGCAGCGTTGTAAAAAAAAGAACCATGCGCGGGATGCCCCAACCAATTGGTTGTAAAATGGTCATAATCACGTTGAAAACCTGCTTTCAAATTAGCTTTCCACGTGGCAGGCGTTACTTTAGCCCAATGAATATTTCTGACATGGGCATCATACCGATTGATGATGACATTTATGCCCAAATTGGCTATTGAGGCAGGCCAGGGTCTTTTTGCGACTTTAGCGGGGAGGGTATCCTTTATTTCTTGAACTTTAAGTTGTCCAAAAATGAAAGTTGGAGAAATAAAAACAGACAAAAACACAAAGAGGAGGTTAACTTTTTTCATAAGCTTTATATTTAAATGTATAATGGAGAACAAATTTAAGCCCTTAGTGTTTAAACTCGCCTTATCAAAATCATTGCTCTGGTTGATTTTCATCATGTCCAATTTAAGAACTAATCGGCTATTAAATAAAAACGTAATTACTTAGTCGTATGATGGACTTCAGTCCGTCAATATCTCAGTAATTGTGATAATTTTATTTAAAAAATAGCACACACTGTATTTCTATGAGATTTAAACATTGACGG
>JAYUQN010000747.1:0-3098 GCA_043756725.1 Saprospiraceae bacterium | reverse complement strand
TCGAGGTTTTCGTAGAGACGTTGCACTGCAACGTCTTAATTGTGGTCAAAAGCGACTAAAGCCAAGACGTTGCAGTGCAACGTCTCTACGAAAACCTGGTTAAAATCCTTAGCTTAATGGCATTGCCCTTTATTGGCTTTTAATCCATTATTCATTATCAAATCAAATTTAGTTTCAACTCCACCGCATAACGGTTATCCGAATCCTCAACATTCAATTCATAATTGTCAGGATAGCTCAAATCTAAGCGTCTTTTTACATTTAACAAACCAATACCCGATTTTTCTGTCACCGTTTTACCAGTTTCAGGCATTTTACTGTTTTCAACGGTATAAACACAGGCTTTTCCATTCAATTGGATAGAGACATTCACCCACGCATCGGCGGCACTGTTGCTAACGCCGTGTTTAAACGCATTTTCAAGGAAAGTTATAAATATCAAAGGCGCAATAGAAACGGTATCGGGGTCGCCTTGCACGTCAAATTTTATCGGTATTTCTGTACTCAACCGCAACTTTTCGAGGCTGATATAGTTTTGCATATATTCTACTTCTTTACTGAGGGGTACGCGCGCATTGTTCGTATCGAACATCATATACCGCATCATTTGCGAGAGTTTGGCAATGACTTCTGTGGTATTGGGCGAATTGGTGAAAGCGAGATAATAAAGGTTGTTTAAGGTATTGAATAAAAAATGGGGGTTTATTTGGGCTTTCAAAAACCGCAATTCGGAGATAAGTTTTTCATTTTCAATTTCTCGTTTTTTAGCTTCCAATTCAAACCAATCTTCTGCAAATTTCAACATACCGACAAAAAGGACAATAACTAAGCTACTCCATATATGTTGCACAATAAAACGCTCACTGTAAGCCCATCTCTCTTGATAGGTATATCCATCTGTTAGAAAACGTTTGGCATGAATACTAAAAACAATAAAAAGCGTGAAAACGATGGTAAACTCTAAGAGATAGCGCCCAAAATTTTGATTTTTCAAAAAACGAGGCAACAAAATAAAATAGTTGAAATAACTGATTAAAGCCATCGAGACAACTTGAAAAGCCCCATCTGTGAAAATTTCAGACCAATCGGGTTCTTCTTTCCCCTTTCGCGGAAAGCTAATCATATAAATGAAAAACGAGGCATAGACAATCCAAAACAGGAGGTGTACTAAGAACGTTTTATGTCGTTGAAAAAATGATTGCATGATATTGTGTGAATTTCACTAACCTATGTGTTGACAAAACCCACGAATTAACGAATTGTACGAATTTCATTAATTTAGATGTTGACAGCCCCCGACCCCAAAGGGGAGTTAGCATCATATCTCCCCTTTGGGGTCGGGGGCTGTCAACATCTAAATTAGTGAAATTCGCAAATTCGTAAATTCGTGGCTAAATATTCTACAAAGAACGGCATTTTATGCAGCTATAAATATAGATAGGTTGCTTGATTGCCTTCATTCCCGCTTTTCAATAGACAATCCTCCCTTTTTGCCCTATAAAACGCCCTTTATATTCGTCAAAAAGGCTTTTAGATTAAAAAAGGCTAATGGTAGAATAAATCTACCTATCGGTATAAGGTTTTATTTTATTTAAATTAAACCGCTCACCTTTGTCGTGAAATTTATATTTTATGTTTCTCATAAAAAATCACCTATCATTTTTTTATTTGAATTAGGATTTTTTACTTGAATTAGGATTAGTCCGATTATAAGGATTTAATAAGATTTCAGATATTAAAAAATGTGTTTGTCAATATCTAAAATCCTATTAAATCCTTATAATCGGACTAATCCTAATTCAAGTAAAAAATCCTAATTCAAATTAAAAACCTAATTCTATTAAAAATGAAGAATTTCTTTATCATTCTTGTAGCCCTATTAACATCACACATTGCCTCTGCTCAATTTGGTCCTCCCGGTGGTGGCGGTGGTAACAACAAAGAAAACAGAGGTAACCAACAAGGCGGCTGGGGACAGCCCAATCAAAATCAGAAGCAACAAGCTAAAGGGATGGCTAAAATCACAGGTATCGTCCTTGATTCGGTCACCAATAAAGGCGTAGAGTTTGCCAATGTTGCCTTGTATAATAAAGAAAACAATAAACTCATTGACGGCACGATTGCCGATGAAAAAGGTAAATTTACCATAGAAGGTTTGGCAGATGGCGTGTATAAAATCCAAGTGACTTTCTTGGGTTATGGCACAAGTGTGGTGGATGATATTAAAATCGTGAAAGAACGCAATGTCGCTTTGCCTATTATCAAACTCGCAGAGTCAACGAATACGCTTGGCGAAGTGACTGTAACAGGTCAAAAAGCCTTGATTGAAGAAAAAGTAGACAGATTGGTTTATAATGCTGAAAAAGACCAACTCGCCAAAGGCGGCGATGCAGCCGATGTTTTACGCAAAGTACCCCTTTTGCAAGTGGATTTGGAAGGCAACGTGACGGTGCGCGGTAGTTCTCAAATCAAGGTGTTGATTAACAACAAGCCTTCTACCATTATGGCAGGCAGTATTGCCGATGCTTTGAAACAAATCCCTGCAGATATGATCAAAACGGTGGAAGTTATCACGTCTCCTTCTGCCAAATATGATGCGGAAGGTTCGGCGGGTATCATCAATATCATCACTAAAAAAGATAAATTGCAAGGGTATAACATGAATGTGGATATTGGTGCGGGGCTTCGAGGCTCAAATTTGGGTTTGAATGGCAGTTTCAGAAGTGGTAAATTTGGTATGACATTGGGCGGTCACGGACGGGCTATGTACAATAAAGCAGAAACGGATATGACTCAAAATACCATTTTAAACAATATCTCTAAAACAACGCAACAGTTTTCAAAGGCTTCTGATTTAGGCGCACACGGGCGTTTCAATTTGGGCATGGATTACGATATTGATAAAACACAAACCATTACGGGTAATGTCAGCTATGGTTTGCGGAATTTCAACCGTGACCAATTGCAAACTACTAACCTTTTCACCAATGGCTTGAAATCCTTAACAACACTTAGAGATATTAACAGCAAAGATGCTTCGGGTAATATTGATTTGAATTTGGATTATCTTAAAACTTTTAGCAGCCAACGCGAGTTCA
>JAYUQN010000746.1:0-3102 GCA_043756725.1 Saprospiraceae bacterium | reverse complement strand
TCAATATGACTGTTACCAAATTGATGGGTCAAACAACCTATATGCAAAAGGTTGTTAATGTCGGTAATGCCCCCTCAGTAAAAGGTAGTTTGATATTCATGACTTGCAATGGTGAAATGTGTATGCCACCTAAAAAAGTAGAATTTGATGTGACTTTGAAGTGATTTCAGAAACAAGAAGCTGCTAAATAGCGTTAAAGAAGGCAGTTGGTAAAAATTTACCAACTGCCTTTTGCTTTTTTATTAATTTTGAACGGTTTTTCAATATTTGTTTTCTGAAAATATATTTTAAAAAATAAAAAATCGTTTTCTTTGTTGAGAACCTCTAACCTAACTATCCTATAAGATAATGTAAAATTAAAGTCCTACATGAAAAAGATATTACTAAGTTGTATTACAATTTTATTTTTTGCTAATGCTCTTTTTTCTCAAATTCTGAATCCTGTAAAATGGTCGTTTGAATCTAAGAAAATCAGCGATACAGAATTTGACCTTATTTCAACCGCTAAATTGGATAGAGGTTGGTATATCTACACCCAACACCTAAAGGGCGATGATGGTCCCATTCCTACCAAATTTACTTTCAAATCAACCCCTCAGTATCAACTTGTTGGTAACGTACCCAATGAAGTAAGCGACCATAAAAAAACGGGTTTTGATAAAATTTTTGAAATGAATGTCACCAAATTCAGCGAAATGGTGCAATTCATTCAACGAGTGAAATTAACTGGCGCATCGGCTTCGGTGCAAGGTTCAGTAGAATATGGCACTTGCGATGATGAAAAATGTTTGCCTCCACAGGATGCTAATTTTATTTTCACTATCAATAGTGGGGCGGGTTCTTCACGTGGTAGTGTTGCGCCAACTCCTACTTCTGCGCCGACCGCAATTCCTACTTTACCACAACCCACTAAGCAAGCTGAAAATGCCGTTGCTGATAAACAAACGCCTGATCCGCAGGCAGGGCAACTTTATGAAGTCAATCCCACTGTAAAAAAAAACGGTATTTTAAAACCCGTTAAATGGACATTTCAATCAAAAAAAATAAATGAGACAGAGTTTGATTTGACTTTTAAAGCTGCCATTGAAAAAAATTGGCATATTTACTCTCAAAATATGAAAGGCGATGGACCGCAGCCTACAAGTTTCACTTATGACAAGTCTGATAATATTGAATTAATAGGTAAAACAAGTGAGGAAAGTCCAAAAAGGAGCCAACATAAAGAGCCCCTTTTCGACAATATATTGGTTATAGACTTTGCAGAGTCCGCTACTTTTACGCAACGCGTAAAAGTAAAAGATATACAAAAGCCTATAAAAGGTATGTTGGAATATATGGCTTGTGACAATGGACAATGTTTACCACCCGAAGAAGTCGCTTTTACTTTCAATCTCGCAACAGGTCAAGCCATTGAGCAAAAAGATTCGGTTATCGCTTTTGTACCGCCTACTACACCTCAAAATGATTCTACTACAAATTTCGTGAAAACAGAACCGCATTTATTCGTTTTTGATAAAACGGATGAAAATAAAACCTGTGATACTGAGGGGGGTAAGGAAGAAGATAAAAGTAGCCTTTGGTGGATTTTTCTTTTAGGTTTTGGCGGTGGTTTGATTGCTTTGCTCACACCTTGCGTCTTTCCAATGATTCCTTTGACGGTTAGTTTTTTCACCAAAAGCTCAAAAGACCGTAAAACAGGTTTGCGCAATGCGTGGCTATATGCGCTGTCTATCATCGTTTTATACGTTTCAATGGGTCTCCTAATCACAACTATATTTGGCTCTGATGCGCTTAATTATGTGGCTACCGACCCGTGGATGAACTTGGCATTTGGTATCTTATTTCTCGTATTTGCTATTTCCTTTTTTGGTTATTTTGAAATTACTTTACCGAGCAGTTGGACAAATAAAGCAGATCAAGCATCTAATCAAGGCGGTTTAGTCGGCATATTTTTCATGGCTTTCACATTGGCTTTGGTTTCATTTTCTTGTACGGGACCTATTATTGGAACACTTTTGGTGCAAACCGCTTCTACGTCGGGCTTTTCAATGGGTCCAGCTGTGGGTATGTTTGGTTTCGCTTTGGCTTTGGCATTGCCGTTTGGTTTGTTTGCAGCATTTCCTGGATGGCTTCAATCATTGCCCAAATCAGGGAGTTGGATGGACGATGTGAAAGTGACGCTTGGTTTTATAGAAGTGGCTTTAGCTTTCAAATTTTTATCTAATACCGACCTTATCAAAGGGTGGAAATTTTTACCCTACGAAGCTTTTTTAACTATTTGGATTTTATGTGCCCTCGGATTAGCCGCTTATCATGCTGGATTTTTCAATTTTAAATACAATCGTAAAAAAGTCAATTGGGCAACAGCCCGCATAGCCGTTGTGGCATTGTCTTTAGTGAGTGCTGTTTATTTAAGTTTGGGTTTTAGGTATAATCCTACTTCTGAAACGTTTCGTACGCCTGAGTTGACAAGTGGTATTTTACCGCCCGCTGGTTATAGCTATATTTATCCTCAAAAATGTCCTTTGAATCTCAATTGTTACCACGACCTCAATGAAGGCATTGCGTACGCTAAAAAAGTAAATAAACCCATTTTATTAGATTTCACAGGATGGAATTGCGCGAACTGCCGCAAAATGGAAGAAAATGTGTGGAACAAACCCGGCGTATATGAATTGATAAGAGATAAATATGTTCTCATATCGCTTTATACGGATGATAAGCACGAACTCAAAGCGCCATACGCAGCTTATACCTCAAAATTTGATGGAAAACTGAAAGATACTGAGGGGGAGATGTGGACAGATTTGCAAGGTACATTTTTCAATAAAAACTCTCAACCTTTTTATGTTTTGTTGTCTCCTAATTCTAAAGTATTGAATACACCTGTTGCTTACACACCCGAAATAGATAAGTATAAGGATTTTTTGCAGTGTGGATTGGATAGGTTTAACGATGTGAAACCAGAAATTAGTTTAAATGATAAGTAAAAAAGTAAATAGTTAACCCAAGTTTCGTGGTATAATGACTAACCACGCTCTTTAGGGCGTGGGCAGAAATAATGAGCGAAGAAAGGCTTTAGCCATGCACTTATTTTGAGAA
>JAYUQN010000745.1:0-3108 GCA_043756725.1 Saprospiraceae bacterium | reverse complement strand
AAGGCATTTCAAAAGAAGACCGTTTTAAATGGGAAAAACTTTTGGGGAAGCACGGCATCAATGTTCGACACGCTAATAATGAATTGAATTGGCAAACTGAAGAGGACTCCATCAAAGGTTTCAAATTAAAACAATACTTGGTTAAACAGTTTGATGCGATGGATGTGCGTACTTTTGGGCTTGTGTTTGCTATAAAAACACGGCATAAATCGGAGGTTTTTGGCTCCGTGATTATTAGACGAGAGCCGCTGTTTAAGTTTGGAAAATATGAATTTGACGGTTTCGGTTTGCTTGAATCGTATGATATTTTTTATGCCGAAGATTTCAACCCACACACCCGTAAGCGGAAGACTTTCAGGCTCGGTATTCCCAAATCTCGCTTATCAGAAGAGTTGTTGAAATTGGCTAAAAAGTATTATGCTGAATTGGTAAATGAGAAAAAAACGGTGAAAATCAAGCTAAAACAAGAGGAATTGCCTGTAAAAAATGTTAAAATGGTTCATCGTTGCGCTGATTGTTGGACTGTTTTTGATGAAAATAGGGAGGAGGGGGTAACGTTTGAAAATGTGGATTCTAATTACGTTTGTCCTGTTTGTGAAGCGGATAAAACGACGTTCCAACTGGTTGAAATGACATAATAAACAGATTGAAACTAAGTTTTTAAAATATTTTATAAAGCAGCTTGTAATTCTATAAATTAGTTCGTAGCTTAAGCCTAATAATAAAAACAGACACTTTGGTAATGCCAGAGGGTCTGTTTTTAGTTTAAACTTACCCCCTCAGTATAAAAAGGCTAACAAGACTATTTATAACAAATTAAAAGTTTTAATCAAAAGAAAACAGTTGTGGCACGAACTTTTCAACGACTTATCATTCAACCTTTGTTAGAATACACGCAACTCAAATTAAGAAAAAAATGACATTGTGGAAAAAAAAGCATGAAAAAATTTCAATAATTTCAGAAAAAAGGATTACTTTACCATTAAATTTCAGCACCCGAGCCTAAATACCCATTATTCTATGTTACCAAGCGATGCCTATAATCATTACGATTTTAAAAAATATAAATTCCGAGAGCTAAAAGTTTATTCTTCTACTGAATGGCTTGCGGATAATAAAAAGAAGTATCGGCAAGTTTTTGACCGTTACGAGTCCACCTATATCTATGCCGAATTGTCCCTCAATAACAAACTTTTTGATATCGAAGATTGGGAAATTGATGTGGAATTGCGTTGTTATGCCTTAAAAAAAGGCAGAACGGAGCTTTGTGCTTTGCCTTTTAAAAGAAAAGTAAGTAAATACGACAGCATTATTTTTGTGCGCGAAGGTTGGGGCAATAAAAAAGAAGGGGCTTTTTGGAAAAAAGGCACATACTTTTGGGAGGCTTATGTGGATGGTGAAAAAGTGGGTTCCAAGTATTTTTATATAGAGGATGGCGGGCGTGAAATCACTTTTATTGACAACCCTTATCTCGAAGTGCAGTCACTTAGACTCTATGAAGGACCTTATGACGACATACCTGAAAATGACCGTATTTATTATAAAAATTTCAACGGCGAAGAAACTCGTTATATCTATGCTGAAATCATTTTAAGAAATCTTAATCCTACCAAAAGCTGGCAGTGTGAGCTTTTCACCAAATATTATAATGATGCCCGAGAGCTAAAAGGGCAAATAACAAGACTCCATCGGGTTGAAAAAAAGGACGAATATATTACGATTACGGCAGGTTGGGGGTCGAATGTGAAAGGCTCTTGGCGGCGTGATCGCTACACGTGCGAGTTGATTTTCATGGATAGGCTTTTAGCCGTTTTACCGTTTGAAGTGGAAGAGGAATTTGAGGAAGGCATTGCAGCCGTTATGCTGCCTAACCGTCCCAATGCGATGATTTTGGAACCCGATGAAGATGCGGATTTGACGTTTGAAGAGGTGATGATGCGGATGGATGCGCTTATTGGCTTGCGTGAAATCAAGCAAAAAGTGCGCGACCACGCCAAATATATCCAGTTTTTGCAGTTGCGGAAAGAAAAAGGTTTTGATGAAAGCGCTCAAATAAATGTGCATTCTGTTTTTGTTGGCAATCCCGGTACAGGTAAAACCACCGTTGCTAAAATGATGGGGAAGTTGTATAAAAAAATGGGTTTATTGACAAAAGGGCACGTCTATGAAGTGGATAGAGTTGAATTGGTGGGTGAATATATTGGTCAAACGGCTCCAAAAGTGAAAGAAGCCATTGAAAAAGCGCGAGGCGGCGTTTTGTTTATTGACGAAGCCTATTCCTTAGCCCGTTCAAATGAAGATACAAAAGATTTTGGACGTGAGGTGGTTGAAATATTGGTGAAAGAAATGTCGAATGGTGCTGGCGACCTTGCAGTTATTGTAGCAGGTTATCCGAAAGAGATGCGCAATTTTATTGATTCTAACCCGGGTTTGCGCTCTCGTTTCAAGCACTTTTTTGAATTCCCAGATTATTTACCACAGGAATTGTCGCAAATTGCGCAATATTCTGCCCACGATAAAGGCGTTATTTTATCGCCTAATGCTCATAGACGCATTGAAGATATTATAACAGAAGCTTATAGAAACCGTGACCGAGGTTTTGGCAATGCGCGTTTTGCCTTTGATATTGTTGAGCAAGGTAAGGTCAATATGGGCTTGCGGATTATGTCACACGACGACCCAAGTTCGTTGTCAAAAGATGAAATGTCGTTGATACAATCAGCAGATGTGGATAAAATAAATTTCAAAAACAAGAAAGAACTACCAAGCATTCCTGTTGATGAAATGTTGCTCAGAACATCGTTGGAAGAATTGCACCGCTTAATTGGTATGAATAAAATTAAGCATCAAATAACAGAATTGGTTAATTTGGTGCGCTATTATCGCGAATCTGGGCGGGATGTATTGGGGTCATTCTATTTGCATACCGTTTTTGTCGGCAATCCGGGAACAGGTAAAACAACCGTTGCTCGTATTTTAACTAAAATATATAAAGCACTCGGAATCCTCGAACGGGGTCACATGGTTGAAACCGACCGTCAAGGGCTTGTTGCAGGTTATGTGGGTCAAACGGCTATAAAAACGGCTGAAAAAATTGATGAAGCCACA
>JAYUQN010000744.1:0-3112 GCA_043756725.1 Saprospiraceae bacterium | reverse complement strand
AAAATAAAAAACTTCATCTGCATCTAAAGCAATCAGTATTTTTTTGCCCGCTTTAGTTCGAGCCGTTTCAATAAGAATATGCCGCATCTGAAATTCATCAAAATCGCCTTGTGGTGGATTGTTAATAAGCTCTACTTTTGGATACCCTAAAGCAATTTCCACTGAACCATCGTCCGAGGCTTGGTCAGCAATCAAAATGGTATCTGCCCACAAGGATGCACATGCCAAAAAGCGGTCTAATATCCATGCTTCATTGCGAACTGGCGTTAGACAGATAATAGTCGGGCACTTATCCATTGAGTTTGTGTAAAAAATTTTGAAAAAAAGTGAAATACTTGCGCCGATGTAAATCTAATAATTGTTGATATTGGGAATGAGTATAGCTCTCTAAAAACGAATTACCGAATTGTGAAGGGTCTCTGTGTATTGTCAAACCCTGTTTCAAAGCTAAAAGTGATAAAACAGATTGGTCGTGCCGATGTTCTTGAAAAGAGCGCAGATTGGGTTTACCGCAAACATTAGGTGAATCTGTTAAAATAGATGGATTTTGACAATAAAACAACCACTTTTCAAGAAATTTTTTTGATGTAGGATTGTTTTTAAATAAAATAGGAGAGCCACAGACTTGTTCGGCATTATGGTAAAAATCGGTATCACAATCCATAAGTATAAAAGCATCACGTTTTGTCCACGTGTGATTAGGATGCGCATGCACTTGAAATAAGACAATATCATCCGTTTGACAAAGGCGAAAAAGAGGTGAAAGGTGACTTATAACCGTATTACCCGCATCGGCATACATGACGATATCATTGGGTGAAACCAAATTTAAAACTTGAAGAATCAAATAAGGCTTCCACAACCAATAGCCGAAACCTCTTTTTTGACTTAAAATAATATGATTTTCCTTGAAAAATAGCATTTTTTTCAAGTCTTTTTCAGTAAAACTATGTGTTTTATCAATACCAAACGATAATGCAGAGGCGTTTAATTGCTTTTGACTGCGCTTATACTGAGGGGTAGCAAAAGATATTAAATGACTTGTCATGTCTTATTTTAAAAAATCAATTTTTATCAAAGTTAGAGTATTTGATTGAAATAAAAAAGCCACACTTCGCAGTATGGCTTTTTTTTAGGGCAATATATTGAAAATCAAGGCATTACGCAAAAGCAGCTTCGCCATATAATTCTTCTTTCAAATTTTTAATTTTATCACCGTGCAGATATTCTCCGTAAGACATCAATTGGTCAATCAAGCCATTAGGCGTGATTTCGATGATGCGGTTGGCAACTGAATCCAATATTTCATAGTCATGTGATGTATAAATCATATTACCTGTGAAATCTTTCATACCGTTATTCAAAGCTGTGATAGATTCGAGGTCGAGGTGGTTGGTTGGCTCATCCATGATTAAGAAATTGGGATTGGCAAGCATGAGTTTTGACATCATACACCGCACTTTTTCACCACCCGACAAAACGCTCGCACTTTTGAAAACCTCCTCACCACTAAACAACATACGCCCTAAAAACCCTCGAATAAAGGATTCGTCTTTATCTTTAGAATATTGGCGCAACCAATCCATCAAATTCATGTCGTTTCCACCTGTGAAATATTTGC
The DNA here is from genome assembly GCA_043756725.1 of Saprospiraceae bacterium. Taxonomy (GTDB): domain Bacteria; phylum Bacteroidota; class Bacteroidia; order Chitinophagales; family Saprospiraceae; genus JAAFJT01. Next base: position 1,491 of record JAYUQN010000744.1, on the reverse strand, counting down.
TATTATCATTCGGCAAATATTGGTACGAAATGGTTTGACCATATTGAAATGAGCCTTCAAAGTTTTTATCTTCTCCTGCCATTATGTTGAAAAACGCAGCAATAGCTAAAGGATTACGGCTCAACAAAGCAATTTTTTCACCTTTATTGAAACGGAAATTCACATTTTTGAAAAGATATTCGCCATCGTCTCCTTTTTTACTCAAATTGTTACATTCAAAAATCACGTCACCCGGGTCGCGTTCTGGTTTGAACGCAATATACGGATAGCGACGACTTGAAGGACGCATATCTTCCAAATTGAGTTTATCCAAAGCCTTTTTACGGCTTGTGGCTTGCTTAGATTTTGAGGCATTTGCAGAGAATCGAGCAATAAATTCCAACATTTCTTGACGTTTTTGCTCCACTTTCTTGTTTTTATCTGCCATTTGACGCGACAACAACTGGCTTGTTTCATACCAAAACGTATAGTTACCTGTAAACATGCGGATTTTGTTGAAATCCACATCCACAACGCTGGTACAAACCATATCCAAAAAGTGACGGTCATGCGATACGACTATGACAATATTTTCATAATCGGCTAAAAAATTACAGAGCCAATCCATAGTTTCAGCATCCAAGTCATTGGTAGGTTCGTCCATCAGCAAAATATCAGGATTGCCAAACAAGGCTTGGGCAAGTAAAACCTTGACCTTTTCGTTACCATTGAGTTCTTTCAACAATTTATCGTGCAAAGACTCTTTGACACCGAGGTTGCTCAACAATTCGGCGGCATCGCTTTCAGCCATCCAACCGTTCATTTCACCAAATTCGCCTTCCAACTCAGCAGCCCGCAGGGATTCTTCCTCTGTGGCATCGGGGTTGTCATAAATGGCGTTTTTTTCTTTCATAATATCATAAAGCAACCTATGCCCCATGATAACGGTTTCTAAAACAGGCGTTTCATCGAACTCAAAGTGGTTCTGTTTCAACACCGCCATACGTTCGCCCGGCGTAATATCCACCGACCCGCGTGTACTTTCAATTTCACCTGAAATAATTTTCAGAAAAGTGGATTTACCAGCGCCATTAGCACCGATAACACCATAGCAATTGCCTTTTGTAAATTTAAGATTGACTTCATCGAAAAGCACCCGCTTTCCAAACTGCAAGGCAAGATTATTGACTGAGAGCATTTTATGTATCTTACTTTTAAAACTTTGAGGAAAAAAGAGATGTCAGAGTGAGGGGTAAATATAGAATAGAACAGTTTTCCTCAAAATGACGGCGCAAAGGTACGATTTATTTAGAAGATTGTCTTGTTTGTTCGCTGTAATAATAGGGTTTTCTTATAAAAAGCGGCAGAGCCGCAAAGTATTTGTAGTTTTAAAGGTATCTGGTATTTGATAGGTGTAGAGCACCGAAATCTTGTCCTTATATCACGGTGCTCTGCACCTTTAAGACATGATTTATTGCCATTTTACTACAAATATTGCGGTGCTCTGCACCT
>JAYUQN010000743.1:0-3113 GCA_043756725.1 Saprospiraceae bacterium | reverse complement strand
GACAAACAAACTATCTTTTTATTGACCAATTGTACCCTTACACAACCCACAAAAGACAAAGACGGAGATGATATGCTCCTTTTGACGACTCAACAAGTGGCAGAAGTTTATAAAAGCCGCTGGGATATCGAGGTCTTGTTTAAATTTTTGAAACAAGAAATGAATCTAAAGCACTTCGTTTGTAATGATACAAATGCTATCCAAGTCATGATTTATTGTACCCTAATTGTCGCTATGCTTTTATTAGTTTACAAAAAACTGAATAATATAAGGTCTTATAAAATCGCTAAAATCCGGTTTTTCAATGAACTACAAGCAGCTATTATGCTCGAAATGTTAGAAAATACTGAAAATTTACCTTTGGTCAAGAAGATTCTTATTAAACACGTCCGTTATAGGGACGCAGAATCTCCTCCAAAAATTAAAAACAAAATCTTTTGAACACCAATGATGTAGAATATACACGAGATTTTCGTAGAGACGTTGCACTGCAACGTCTTAGCTGTGATCAAAAAAATTGAAAAAATAGATTAATGCCAAGACGTTGCACTGCAACGTCTCTACGAAAATCTCGTGTATATTCTACATTAGAAATTGCTGACAAAGGTTTAGTAAACGGAAAATTATTTTTTTTTGAAAAAAAAATAATTTTCCGTTTACTAAACCTACGTGCGAAACATTCTTACGCTATTTATCAAAATCCTTTGAACACTGATGATAGCTAATAACTAATAACCAAAAAGAAAAAGTCTCTTTCCGAATGAACGGAACGAGACTTTTTTCTTATGGGTAAGTGAGTATTTAAAAAACTACTCGAGTTTGAACTTTATGGGCAACGTGTAAGCCACACGCACAGCGCGACCTTGCTGTTTACCCGGCTTCCAACGAGGCATGGCACTAACCACACGAACTGCTTCGTCGTTGCAACCACCTCCAATTCCACGTTTGACATTTACGTCCACGATAGAACCGTCAGTATTAACAACGAAACCTACATAAACCGTTCCTTCGATACCGTTTTCACGAGCAATAGCTGGATACTTGATGTTTTGGCTCAACCATTTAAACATGGCGGCTTGTCCATCAGGGAATTCAGGTTGCTGTTCAACGATGGTGAAGATTTGATCTTCCCTCGGCTTCTCAGGTTCTTTTTCTACAGGCGGTGGTGGTGGTGGCGGTGGCGCTTCGGGCGCACGGAAAGCCGTAGCATTGGTATCACCTTTCACCGTTTCCTTGCCAATATCCATTTTTTCTGGAATAACGGGAGGCACGATAACTTCTTCTTTTGGCACGTCCTTGTCCTCCAACACCTTTGGTGGCACAAACTTAATCTGTGGTTTCACAGGCGGTGGTGGTGGCGGCGGCGGCGGCGGTGGTGGCGGTGGTGGCGCAGATTTGTCAAGCGGTGGTGGTTCTGTTAAAACCACTTCTTTCATGACTAAATCATCTTTTTTCATCATGCCTTTGAGCCTATCAGCAATAAGCGGATAAGCGAGAAGCAATAGAAAAAAAAGCCCACCAATGAGCGCACCACGTTTTACGTGTTTGCCATAAATTTGTCGCAGATAATAACCACCGTATAATTTGTTTCTACCCATAAAAACAATATCATCGAGGCTCATCTTGAGGATGTCTTTGCTATCCATTGACGTTTATTTTTAGTGATGCTAAGAAAATTATTTTCTCAAGGTACCAAGACTTTCCATAATCGTGGTATCCAATTTATCAAGATCGACCAAAGCATAAGCTCTAACACCAGTGATACGCATCTCATCGAGAATATCTACCATGTTTTTATACTTAGCCGTTGGCATAGCCTTGATGAGTACGACAAGTGTATCTTTGCTGCCGTACTGTTGTGCCACTTCCTCTTGACGATTTCTGATGGCGCCACGCACACCTTTAGTAGAAAAATCGGCAGAGTCCACTTTCAAGTTACCTTTGGCGAGGTCTTCGTCAGTAGCAACATAGAAATAAACTTTGTCACGCTCGCCCAATAAAATACTGAGAGACCGCGATTTTTTCAAAGGTGGTGCATCTTTGTCATCTTCATTTTTAGCAGGTTTGATAATTTCCATGGTTTTCGGCTTGCTAAATGTTGTTGCCAACATAAAGAAAGTGATGAGCAGGAAACCCAAATCCACCATTGGCGTCATATCAACGAACGGGGCACCTTTTTTCCCGGTTTCTATACTTGCCATAGTGCAATGTAATTTTTACAGATTGATGTAAATTTTTTTTTTAGAATGATGAATTTTCTAATGCTGCATGAATAGGCAAAAACATTTAACCTACCTCAATGAAATCAAATTTCTATCATTCCTAATATCCCCTCAGTAAACTAATAGAATTGCAAAAAACTAATAATTAAAATACAGCTAAGGCACTTAATTCCTAATTTTAAATTCCTAATTAATTATTCGGCGACAGCTTTGGCAGATGTAATAAGATTGAAACGATTTGAGTTTGTTTTACGCAAAGTTTCAATCACATCATCTACATGTTTATATTCCGCACCTTTATCAGCTTTGATGGCAATACGGAGGTTGCTGTTTATCGAGCGTCCAATGATAATCAATTCTGCTAAATCATTTTTAGCAGTAGGGTCATCACCAACACCCGCAGGCATACCTGGAAGCGGTGCTTTCGGATTGACAATCAACCCCGTTTGTTTGAACTTACCCATTTCATCCGCAGAAAGCGAAAGCAATTGAGACAATTGTTCGAGTGGAACACCGAATTGGTCCAGCAGTTTAAAGCGTTTTTGCATATCGCCTGTCACTGTAAAACCTTTGCGTTTTGCCACTTCGTCAAGCAAAGCCAAACGTGTGTTCTGATCATCAACACCGAAGAAAATGCGTCCGTCATTACCAACCGAAATCAACAAAATGTCCTTAGCCGGGAGTGGAATCTGTGCTGTGGAAGCAGGGATTTCAACCTGAACAGGTTCATTTGGGCGAAATTTGGTTGTCAAGATAAAAAAGGTCAAAAGTAGGAAGGCAACATCGCACATAGCGGTCATGTCCATCCTAATATTTTGCCTTTTCATTTTAATCTTTGGCATGGTACAAATTCGTTTTAATGTGTAAAAAAATCAGTTGAGTGTGAGCAAT
>JAYUQN010000742.1:0-3113 GCA_043756725.1 Saprospiraceae bacterium | reverse complement strand
GATAAAAAGAGTTAAAATCTCAAACTACTTCGAAATGTACTCCCCTTTAGGGGCAGGGGGTCGCTCGGGCTTTTCTAAAGTGCCAAAGTAGAACTAATATGTTTGGCAAAAAAAGCTTCATAATTGGTTTGATCCAAATGTGCAAGCATTTTTTCAGATTTTGCTAAATCTTTCAGCAATTCAGTGCTGCCAAAACGCTTGAAAACGGCAGCTAAATTGGCAATACACGCTGAAAAAGGTCGTCCATTTATAATTTTTGGAAAGGGTTTATCTCGATTTTCAATAAACTGAATCGTTAAATTTAGCAAAGCGGGTCCTCTATTGCGATGCCAAGTCATAGCCACATGATAATTTTCATTTATCAATAACCGCACTTCTTCCCGATGTTTTTTGAAAATTTGTATAATCATTTGTCCTTTTTTATACTTTTCCAAACGTTTTCTCTCCAAAGTCAACATGTGAAGGCGACCGTCATTTATAGGTGTTACGACAATTGCCCCGCCAGATATAGCTCTATCGGCGGCGATGATACTGGGGTTTCCGGGCACAGTATTAACTTGCCCCGGTGTCGTACTGGTAGCTATATCAATGTTTAAACCGTCTAAAATTCTTTGAATGGGAACCGTTAATCCACTTCCATCATGAGCACCTGCCACGTGAATGCCGACGACTTCTCTGAGCATATTGAGAACAGCCGAGCCAGAGTCACCTGATTCTGAAAACCGTGAAAAACCAGCGGTTGGAAAAACAACTAATAAATCATCTACTCTTGGCACTCGAATGGAACTACCGTCGGCTTTGTATAAGGGTCCTGTAAAACGAGTGGGACGTACTCTGCCTTGCGTTAAACCTGTAATAGTTCCTCTTTTTTGGACGAGATAAGTGCTGCTATTATCGGCAGGCGTTTCAGCAGGTAGCACTTCATGGTGGTTTGTTATTGTTCCGATTCCTTCAATTTCTGCCGTCCACTGCACCCCCGGAAGCAACTCGGCAATAGCGGCATCCATGTTATTTGTACTGGCTCGTAGCGTTTTAGCAATGATTTTAGAGCAACAAGGAGAGCAAAATGAACAAACTTTTGAACCCACCTCAGTTCCAACGGTGTTATCGGCGGGTTCTTCAAAAAAAACGTGTTGATTGGTGAGCAAAACGGGCTTATGCGTGTCTCGTGTTGTTGCAAAACAACCCAATGTCCCGCCCCCTACATTGCCAGATTCTACAAAATCACCGCCTCTATATGTTGCATCAATGCAATATTTTTTTTCAACAACATCTGTTTTAAAGCCTTCTAAGGTTTCAGGAATTAACTCATGGATAGGAATTTGGCTTTTGTCCCTTTTTTTTTCTACAAATACAGTTATTGCCCACTCGTCAGTCGGTTTATTTTTTACTTGTTTTTGCTCAACTGTAATACCACTGACGCCGGGAATCGCCAGTATTTTATCTTGATATGCTTTTTGGATGGTTAAGATTTTATCATCAAAGACCATGATAATAATTTATTTAGAAATGGTTGCTTAAAACGGTTTACAAAATGGCAACATGCTCTAAAGTAATAGATGTATCATTCTCTAAAAATAAAAAAATATTGGGAAAGACGCAGGTATGATTATTTTCATTCGGTTTCATATTTAACGATTTTGGTGTAACAAATTCTTTTTGCTGTGAAAGTAGAAAACACAAATTTGTGTATTTAATTTTCACAATGCAAGGGGTAAGCTATCCAGTGATTACACATTTTTTAAATAAAATATATAATTCATTGATTTTTAACATTTTACAAACACATTATAAAAAAAATAATTTAAAAAAACAAAATATCTACTTTTTTAAGAAGCGTAGAGACGTTGCACTGCAACGTCTCTACTTGTTCAAATATTATTTTTTGGGTGCAATTGGGCATTTTTCACAATAATCTTGTTAAAAGTGCATGGCAAATGAATAGCGTAGAGACGTTGCACTGCAACGTCTCTACAATTGCCCACGAAAAATTACAGTAACAAAAAACAATCCTATTACTGAGGGGGGGTCTCGTCTTTATTTTCAGCATTGCCATCGCCCAACAAGTCTTTATTTTTAGGCTGCTCCAAATAGTTTTGCTTTGAAACGACTTTCACACCCGTAGTTTTTTCAAAATTTTCACGGGCTGTTTTAGCTCCTTCCCCACCCTTGCGAGCGGCTTCGTGGTTGTCTTCAAAGCCTTGCGCATCGTCTCGAATGGCAATGGTTCGGGTAGCTTCCTCGCTCAAGGCGGTGAAAATAAGCTCGAGCGGGGTCATGTGATCGCGGAGATTTTGGTTTGGTTTTTTGAGTCCTTTCAAGTCTTTGTGTTGAGTAGGATTTAGCCCAAAAGTAGCTTTAGCAATTTTAGCGGTTAAAATGGAATACTCTTGCCCTTCTTTTACGCCTCGATTTTTCCATTCCACAGTGAGTTGTTTGCGAATTTCAATGGATTGCAAACGCCTTTCGATCCACTCTTCTGTATATCCTTTGAGGCGATAATATTCGGCAGCCCGCTCTGTTGCAAGCTCAGGGTTTTCCATTTCCTCTATGCGCTCTTGCCCCAATTTTGCTAACCACAATTTGAAAGGCTCGGCTTTGGGCGAAGGCACAGACATGATGATGCGAAAGACCCCCTCAGTATTGGCAACATCTGTTGTGTAATTTTTGCCATCTTTTGAAGGCATTTTCAGTTGGAGACAAATTGTCTCCAACTGCGTATCCCGCTGTTTTAGTTTCGTCCAATACTTTCTTGGGTTGATGCTATCGCTCAGCACTTGTATAATATCTACGACTGAAAAATACCATTGCTCGTTGTACCACTCTCGGCGAATATTGAAATTTTCAAAGGCGACTAATTTGTTTTCGTTTTCCATTATAATGTTAGATTAGGTGATTTTTTACGCTTATGGGTAAATAGGTATTTACATGTTTACGCTTATGCGTAAATGCGCAATAATGATATTTGGTTTTAAACACAAAGGCACAAAGGTTAACAAAGTTAGATGTTGACAATTTTTTTGTTGCTGTAATTTTTTGTGTGCAATAGGGCATTTTTTTCAATAACCTTGTTAAAATGAACCACGTAGAGACGTTGCACTGCAACGTCTCTA
>JAYUQN010000741.1:0-3114 GCA_043756725.1 Saprospiraceae bacterium | reverse complement strand
CTTAAAAAATAGTGACCGCATCAAAGAATTGCCTCCAGAAGAGTGATGTGGATTTGAAGGGTTACCCCCTCAGTATTTTACATTTTTAACCCTTGTTTTCAAAGACCAGACTTTGAAACATTCGTAATTGCAGCGTCCTTAAAACGAAAAAGCCCACCCGAAAAACCGAACCAAAGCGTACCATTTCTATCTTCCAAAATACTTTGAATACCAAAAACACTAAGGAGTTCGCTTTTTTTGTCTATTTCTTTAAACAAAGTAAATGTTCCATCCTTATAGCGATATGCACCATGATATAAGGCTGCAATCCAAATATTCCCCGTTTTTGGCGGTAGCAATATTGCCTGTAATATCAATCATTTTGACACGCCCGTTTGCTTGCGGATTGCATGGAGAAGGCTTAAAACGGGAGAGATAATCCGTTCGATTGATTTCTGTAAATTTGCCATCGCGGAAGTATTTGAGTTTGCACGTGCTGTGCATCGCTTTACCGACTTTGGTAGTGTCGCCTGTCAGCCAGCCATCAATATAAAGTTGAACAGAGGCTTCAACGCCTTTTTTTCCAGTTGTTCTTTTTCTGTTTGAGCAAAACTGGCAGTTGCGATGAGCAACACATAGCCAGCAAAAATAATTTTTTTCATATTGTTTAGTTTTTTAAATGAGAACACAAACATAATTCTACTTTTGTAACAGACATTAAATTTTCAAAAATGATGCGTCATAACTAAATGAGTTTTAAAATGAAAAATCTACTCAAACTAAGTATTTTATTCGTCTTTTCAATCGCTTTCTTTTCACTAACGATGAAAGAAAGCAAGAAAAAACCGCACATCGTTTTTGTGATGGGCGATGAAGAATACCGCTCGGAAGAAAGTATGCCCATGTTGGGTAAAATATTGTATCGGGAATTGGGGGCAAAAATCAGCCTGTGCTACCCGTTGGACAGTGCGGGTTTTATTAATCCAAATATTAATAACAATATTGTCGGTTTAGAGGCTTTAAAAACAGCCGATTTGATGGTCGTTTTCACTCGCTGGCGCGAACTGCCGAAGCAACAAGCCAAAATGATAACCGATTATGCTGAAACAGGCAAACCGATTGTCGGCTTCCGTACAGCAACGCATACTTTTAAATACAATAAAGACAGCACCCTATTTTATCTCAATGACGAGTGGCCCGCAAAAGTCTATGGGCAACAATGGATAACACATCATGGTCATTTTGGCGATAATGAAACGCCTTTAACATCGGTCTATTTAAAAGGTGGAACTACCCCTATTTTGAACGGTGTTCAACCTTTTCAAGCCTATTCATGGCTCTACCACGTAGATGGCGGCAAATGGAAACTCAATGGCGATTGCAAAACGTTTTTAGAAGGAAAATCCTTAAAATCTGCCCATGAAAAGGCGGGTAAACTTGCTGAATATCCCATCACAAACCCTGTGGCATGGACAAAAAGCTACGCCACAAAAAGCGGCAAATCTGCAAGAGTATTTTTTACCACTTTAGGGCATCCCTTTGATTTCAAAGAAGTTTCCATGCGTAAATTAGCATTGAATAGCATTTATTGGGCATTGGGTTATGAAAAGAAAATTCCGAAAATTGGCGTAAATGCTGATTTTGTGGAGGAATATAGCCCTAATGATTCTGGATTTGGAGAAAAATTTAAGAAAGGATTGAAACCCATCAAAATTGGGAAGTAGGTTTAGCCCTACCCTACCCTTGCCAAGTCATAAATCAGGCATATAGACAAACAGCAAGTAGGGATATTACCACATCAAAGCTGCTCTATCCTCTGCTTTATAATTCTGCTTTTACAAATTAAAGCTTAACGAAACCCTCCCAACTATAACAAAATTGTTATTTTGTTATAGTTGGGAGAGTAAAAAACAAAAACATGTCTTTATTAAAAAAAAAAAAAGCAACAACAATTCTTTTGTTGTTGTTTCCTTTTTTAATCTCTTTTATTCTTTTACACCCGCGTAACTCATTCTTTTTCAATTATTTATGAAGGTAAGTCTGTCAAATTTTTTGCTAACTGTGTCATTATTTTTGCAATGTCTGTCAAATTTTTTGCTAACTGTGTCATTATTTTTGCAAAACCCTGTCAAATTTTTTGCTAACTGTCAATTTTTTTGCAATTTTACCCTATTATTGCGCCTATCACCCTTTTTAAAAGAGGTTTATAGCAGTAGTGCAAAAAAAATGACATACTTTAATCAACTTTAAAGCTAAGTTATGCCTAAAAAAGCGACAGAAAAAAAGAATAAACGATCGGTTACGCTGATTAAAAAATCGAATGACCTAATAGAGGCACGGTACAAATTCGATGTCTGGGAAATGCGTATTTTCTTAACGCTCATTTCACAGATTCGCAGAGAAGATAACGAATTTAATGTGTATCGGCTTTGGTATCGAGACATTGCTAAATTGTTTCGCTTGCATAAGCGAGCCAACTACGATTTTTTAAGGCAGGCTGTCTTGAGCCTAATGGATAAAAAATTTGTTGTTAGCACGGTACAGGACGGTTTCAGAAGGAAAGAGGTATATCATATTATTCGCAAGGTTAATTACTTAGAAGAGGGACAAGAGGGTAAAAAAGGTTATGAAAACCAAGAATATGTAGATTTGAAAATAGAGGAGGAAATGAAGCCTCTTTTGCTCCAATTGCAAAGGAGTTTCACGGCTTATGATTTGGACAATGTGGTTAATCTGGGCGTATATGCCGTTAGAATTTATGAGCTTTTAAAACAATATGAAAGTATTGGACATCGCTTATTGGGTTTTGATGAGTTGAAAACGATGTTTGAATTAGAGAATGAATATCCTGAATTTGCTAATTTTTATCGCCGTGTCATAGAGCCTTCTGTTCGTGAAATTAATGAGACAACCGATTTATTTATTTCAGATGTTGAAAGAATGAAAGAAGGGAAGAAAATCGTGGCAATTCGTTTTCGCTTTCACCGCAATAGTGTCAAAGTAACAGAGCCAACAACTTTATTGTTAGACACGTCTCCCCCCCCTATAAAGCATGATACAAATGGGGGGATGGTAAATCCGAAAAAATCTACTATTGAAATTGCAGAGCAATTGCCAACAGAAACGGATAATCGA
>JAYUQN010000740.1:0-8497 GCA_043756725.1 Saprospiraceae bacterium | reverse complement strand
ATGGTTCTAAATACGTTCGTTTCATCATGTGGCATCAAATGTGGGCAAGTTATACCCAAAACAACCCCGGCACTGTGGATGTCAATGGCGTAGATTTGACAGGCAAATCTTCTTTCGATATCGCCATTCGCCGTTCTCGTATTTTGATGTATTCACAAATCAGCCCACGCTTTTTGATTTTGACTCATTTTGGTATCAACAACCAATCTTTCATCAATGGGGGTGCTAATGCTGGTTCAAATGTGACGTCCGCAGGGGTGAGCAATGCGGGTAAAAGACCACAAATGTATATTCACGATGCATGGACAGAGTTTGCGGTGCAACCTACAAAATTGCACGTCGGTATGGGTTTGCACTATTGGAATGGGGTTTCTCGTCTAAGCAGCAATTCAACACTGAACTTCATGACAATGGATGCGCCTATTTTCAACTGGTTTAACATTGAAGCAACTGACCAATTTGCGCGTCAAATGGGTATTTATGCCAAAGGTCAAGTAGGCAAAATAGATTACCGTTTTTCAATCAACAAACCTTTCGTGAATGGTGTTTCTGCCTCAGCTTTGGCAGCCGCCGCATCGGGTAAAGAGGTGGCTGTGAATACGCCGAGTGAAAAAGTAGCGGTTCAAGGCTATGCTAATTACATGGTTTGGGATAAAGAAAGCAACGTTTTACCGTTTTTTGCAGGCTCTTATTTGGGTGCAAAAAAAGTGTTGAACTTTGGTGCAGGTTTCTATTCTCATGGCGAAGCTATGGCTACACGCATTAGCGGTATCCCCTCTGCAGACTCTATCAAACGCCACAATCAAATGGTTTTTGGGGCAGATGTTTTCTTAGATATGCCGACCAGAAAAGGAAAAGGTGACTGTATCAATGTACTTTTGACCTATTATAATATGAATTTTGGACCCCGTTATATTCGTAATATTGGTATTTTGAACGAACATGCGGGCATTGGCGCTGTAAAAGGTGGCACAACCGCTGATTCATGGTCAGGTGGCGGCAACGCCCAACCGACGATTGGAACAGGCAGTATTTTTTACACACAGGTAGGTTATGCGGCTCCTAAAAATAAATTAGGACACCAATGGATGCCTTATGCCACAATGACATACAAGAAGTTTGACCGTTTGGCAGAAGCTTCTACACAAATGGGCTTGGGCGTCAACTGGTTTATAACAGGTCATAATGCTAAAATCACGGCTGAATATGCTTCTCGTCCTGTCTATAAAGCGGATGTGGCAACAGGCGCTATCAATCGCAACGGCAGTGCAGGTCAATTTACAATGCAAATGCACATTTTCTTATAGTCATTTTGAAAAAAGACCCCCCTCTCCGTAGGAGTCCCTTCGGACAGTATAAAACGAAAATGACCCAATTTTTTAACGATAAATCATAATTATATAACAACATAAAAAATAGACAATATGTCAAACGATAACAACAACAAATCCTCAAGTCTCATGTCCGTCATAGCATCGTCTTCGGTCGGTACTTTGATTGAATGGTATGACTTTTACATCTTCGGTAGCTTGGCAACCGTAATTGCGGCTAAGTTTTTTCCGGCTACCAACCAAACGGCAGCGTTGCTTTCTACATTGGCAACTTTTGCAGCGGGTTTCATTGTCCGTCCTTTTGGTGCTTTGTTTTTTGGTCGCCTCGGTGATATTATTGGTCGTAAATACACGTTCTTGGTAACACTCGTTTTGATGGGCGGTGCCACTTTCGCTATTGGCTGTATTCCGAGTTATGAAACGATTGGTTTTGCGGCTCCCATTCTAATTCTTATTTTACGACTCTTGCAGGGCTTGGCTCTTGGAGGGGAGTATGGTGGCGCAGCCACGTATGTATCAGAACACACGACCTCCAAAGAGCGGGGTTATTGGACAAGTTGGATTCAAACAACAGCCACATTGGGTCTGTTTGTGTCGCTTATCGTTATCTTGACCGTTCAGAAAAGTATGAGCAGAGAAGCCTTCAATGATTGGGGCTGGCGTATTCCGTTCTTGATTTCCATTGCTTTAGTTATTGTTTCTATTATCATTCGTTTACGTATGAAAGAATCGCCAATGTTTTCAAAATTGAAAGCTGAAGGCAAAACATCAACAAACCCTTTGAAGGAATCTTTTGGCAACAAAGCGAACTTCAAAATGGTGCTTTTGGCTTTATTTGGCGCAACGATGGGTCAAGGCGTTGTCTGGTACACGGGTCAGTTTTATGCTCAATTGTTCTTGCTCAATACGTGTAAGGTCGATCCTGTTCAAGTGAATACATATTTGGGTTATGCCTTATTGATTGGCACAGGTGGTTTTATCCTTTTCGGCTGGTTATCAGATAAAATAGGGCGTAAAATCATCATGATGGCAGGCATGGCTTTGGCTCTCCTCTTCACAAAACCGTTGTTCGAATCTTTATACAACCATGCGGCGGTGAAAGCAAAAATATCACAAGGTTTAGAGTTAATGGATAAAAGAGAAGGCAAATCAGCGATGTCTTTACCTGCTGGCAAAACAGACTCTGTGATGACAAGTGATACAACCCGTTATTTCTCAGACGGTTCAAAATATACAAAAAAGGTAGAAACTATTATGTATGGTGCGGATAAAAAACCAGCAGGTTATGCACCCAAAGTGTCAGAATTGATGTCCTTATCTGATGCTAATATGATGTCTATCATGTGGTCTATTGTGATGTTGGTTATTTTCGTAACGATGGTATATGGTCCAATGGCAGCCTTCTTGGTAGAGTTGTTCCCAACCCGCATTCGTTATTCATCCATGTCATTGCCTTATCACATAGGAAACGGCGTGTTTGGCGGTTTAGTACCGTTCATTGGTACATTGATAGCCTCCTACGTTCCGTCCGACCCTTTCATCGGCTTAGTTTATCCGCTATCCATTACGGCATTGTGTTTAGTGATAGGAACGTTCTTTGTGTCTAATAAAATTAATGAAGATGTGAATGAATAAAGCGGAAAGGGAATGATGAATTATAAATGATGAATTAAGAAAGCGTTAAAAATCAATGCTTTATAATTTTGAAATTGAAGAAAGTATCTAATTGAATTTTATCCCATAGGGATTCCCTCGGAATAATTCATTGATAATCAGTTGTTTGCAAATTCATCATTCATCATTTCCTTACTCATCATTTCCTTACTCATTTAAGAAATAAAAATTATTTAATAATTTAAAAAATATACAATATGTTAAATTTAGTCAGTAACTCAACTTTTGTTTATGCCTTAGTCGGTATAACAATGGCTGCCAACTTGATAACCATTCCCGTAAATATCAAGAATATCATAAAAAGAATAATCGGCGTAGGTGCTCTATTGATGGCTGTCTTTGCTGAATATACGCTTTTTAGCGAAGGTATGAAAAAAATGAGCGCGGCTACAGGCGCAGCTGCCACACAAACGACTATCCAATGGAGTATTATCCTTATTATTTTCACCATCATTATGGTCGGTTTTGCCATTTATGGCTACTATGCTGTGACTGGTGAGTATAATGAAGAAGGGGAATGAGAATATAAAAAGAATCAATTTTGTTTTGATTTCTATTTGGTTGTGTTTCCGTTTTTTACTTGTATCGGGCAGTCATAATATTGTCCCGATACAGGTTTTTTATAAAAGCCAATGATTTCTACGGGCAATCATTGGCTTTTTTAAGTTTAAAAATTGAGATAATTTGTTTATCTTTGTATAGTCAGCAGGTAATTTTAATCAGCAACCCCGTAGCTTCGCCTTCAGGCGAACCCGTTTTAACGGCTTTAGCCGTTTTTTTTAACGCTACTGCCAACGGTTAAAGCCGAAGCTAAGGGAGTCCTAAACAATCATTAATCAAATAAGCGAAAAATGCACACATCATGTTAAAACCTTTCTATTTAATTTTCGGAATTGCTTTAGTTTTAGGCGGCTTATTTTTGAGCTATCGCCGTATGAGTGGTATAGATGGCGAAAACACCAATTTCTCTATTGCCTTGTGTTTTATCGTCGGCATCTTATGTTTTATCATGTATGCTTTTATTGATAAATTGATGAACAGAGAATAAAGAATTAGGAATTATTGACCCCTCAGTATTTTTGACTTGAAAACGCACAAAATATGTCACGCAAAGCCGCTCGTTTAATCGGAATATTCATTTTATTTTTAATTCTATTTAATTTCCCTTTGTTGGGCATTTTCTCTAAACCACATTGGTTATGGGGTTTTCCTATGCCCATACTTTATCTCTTTATCGTTTGGCTCGGTATGATAATCGTATTTTGGCGTTTGGTGGATGGTAAAAACCCTTTTAAATCCGATAACCAATAACAAGTAACCCGTAACGAAAATGAATATCAATGTATTTGTTTTTTGCTCAATAGCCTATATTCTCCTATTGTTTTTAATTGCTTTCGTAACAGATAAAAAAGCAAAAGAAGGGAAGCATTGGGCAGCGAGTCCCTATATTTATGCTTTATCGCTGGCGGTGTATTGCACAGCATGGACATTTTATGGCTCGGTGGGCAAGGCGGTCAAATCAGGTATGGGTTTTTTACCGATATATATTGGCGTTTGTGTTGGAGCAGGGTTGTGGGTACTTGTGTTGCGTAAAATTATAATTATTTCAAAAAACCAGCGCATAACCTCCGTAGCGGATTTTATTTCGAGTCGGTATGGCAAAAGCACTTTTCTGGGTGTTTTGGTCACAATTATCTGTTTTGTGGGCATTATTCCTTATATTTCTTTGCAATTAAAAGCGATTTCAGACAGTTTCATGGTTTTATCGGGTATGCAAAGCGCTTTAGATTCTCAAACCAATGATGCAGGATTTTCAACCTATTACTCTACCGCTTTTTATATAGCCTGTTTACTCGCCCTTTTTACCATCCTATTTGGGGCGCGCAATCTTGAACCCAATGAACGGCACGAAGGCATGGTGGCAGCGATTGCCTTTGAGTCTATTGTCAAATTAATCGCTTTTTTAGCCGTAGGTGTTTTCGTCACTTATGGCTTATACAATGGATTTGGCGACCTTTTTCAACAAGCCTTTAAAGACCCCCACACTGCCAAACGGCTTTTTTTGGGCGAAGGGACATCGCCTTCTGAATGGTTTTGGTTGGGTTTAATTTCCATGTTTGCCATTATTTTATTGCCCCGCCAATTTCATATTGCCGTTGTTGAAAACCCTAATCCCAATTATGTCTATAAAGCGATGTGGGTTTTTCCTTTGTATTTGTTGATTATCAACATTTTTGTCTTGCCTATCGCTTTGGCAGGTACGTTGCAATTTCCAGAATCCATTCGTCCCGATACTTTTGTTTTAGAATTGCCTTTGAAATATGGTAAAAATATATTAGCCCTTGTGGTTTTTATTGGCGGTTTTTCCGCAGCCACCAGTATGGTTATTGTGGAAGCCAATGCTTTAAGTATTATGCTTTCTAATCATATTTTATTGCCGCCCTTGCTCACTTGGTTGGCAAGGCGCGACAATGAAAAAGCGGATTTTTCAGCATGGGTTTTAGGTATTAGACGTTTTTCAATTGTGATAATTATCATGCTTGCTTTTTTTTATGTTCGCACCATTGCCACAAATCACGAATTGGTATCTATTGGCTTAGCGTCTTTTGTTGCAGTCAGTCAATTTGCCCCCTCAGTATTTCTCGGTCTTTTTTGGAAAAACGCAACAAAATCAGGGGCAATAGCCGGACTTTTGATAGGCTTTTTTATTTGGGCAATCACTTTACCCATTCCAACTTTAGCAGGCTATGACGTCTTTTCAAAATCTATTTTAACAGAAGGGTATTTTGGGCAGTGGTGGTTGATGCCCTACTCCCTTTTGGGTTTAGAAGGTTACGACCACATTTCACATGCCGCTATTTGGAGCCTATTTTTTAATTTTTTCACCTTTATATTGGTATCCCTTTTCACCAAACAAAGCATGATAGAAGCCACGCAAGCCGATTATTTTGTCAATATTGGCAAGTACATCAATGGCAGTAGTGACTTTGAAATTATGCGGCGAGAAGCTAAAATGGAGGATTTGACATTTCTAATGACTCGCTTTTTGGGCGAAGACCGTACCCGTTTTTTACTTAAAATCTATGAAGAGGAACACGCCATCAATCTTTCAAAAACCACCAAAGCCAATGCAGAATTGGTCAATTATGTTGAAACCCTCTTGGCAGGTGCTTTGGGTGCAGCGTCCGCTAAAATACTGTTGAGTTCTGTCGTGAAAGAAGACCCAATTACTTTGGATGAAATGTTGAATGTTTTAGATAAAACCCAAGAAATTATTAATACCAATAAAGAACTCGAACGTAAATCCCAAGAATTGTTTGAAACCACGCAGCAATTGCAAACAGCCAATAACCAACTCAAACAATTGGACTTGTTGAAAGCGGATTTCATCACCACCGTTACGCATGAGCTGCGCACACCTATGACGTCTATCAAAGCCTTATCAAAAATTTTGATGGACAATCCCGACTTGCCCAAAGAGCAACGTGATGAGTTTTTAGAAATTGTGGTGCTTGAAACCGAGCGCATCACCCGTTTGGTCAATCAAGTGTTGGATATTGAAAAAATACAATCTAATGCCTACGATTGGAAATCAGAATCTTTCAATTTAACTGAAATGATTAACCGTCTTTGCAAGGGATTTATGCCCATTTGTGAAGAAAAGAATATTCATCACGAGATGAAAATTCACTCCCGTCACGATATTTTCATCAAAGGCGACCGCGACCGCATCACCCAAGTGCTCGTTAATTTGATTTCAAACGCCCTAAAGTTCACAAATACTGAGGGGGGGTATATCGGCTTAGATTTGAATGAAAACGAGGGTATGGCAGTCATAAAAATAAAAGACAACGGCAAAGGCATTGCCGAAGACAAACGCAAATTGATTTTTGACCGTTTCACGCAAGTCAACGACCCTACACAAGGCAAACCGACAGGCAGTGGCTTAGGACTTTTCATTTCAAAACATATAGTGGAGCATCATAAAGGTGAAATTTCAGTAGAAAGCGAGATAGGAGAGGGGGCTACTTTTATAGTAAAGTTGCCGATAAATAAAGAGAACTAAGCTCTTTTTTGGCTGAAATCAGTCGCTGTGAAATTTTTAAAATCATATAATTTGAACGTATCATCGTTCATGACAGCTAAATAAATACCTTTTTTACGCAGAATATTACGCAAACTTTCGGGCGCATGAACACAAGCTATCAAACCAAATAATTTTTTATTGGCGTGGTCTGGAAAGAACTTTGGGAAATTTTTCATCGTTTCTTCTATTTGCTCAATAGCATCTTCTTTCAAATGGCTTTTTATTTCTACAACAACAGCGGTATTTAAGGTACTGTTTTCATAACCAAAAGCGTCTATCTCTATGGTGTCCCCGTTCATTCGCTTAGTCAAATTTTGTGAAACAGTAGGGATTTTAAATTGGTCGAAAAGAATTTTTTGAATAGAAGCAATAGCCATGCCTTCGGCAAAAGTACCCCACTTATTGCCTAATTCACCTAATTGTTTTTGGGTTTGTCTGATTTGCTTATTGGTAAGTTCGATTTGTCTATCCGTCTCTTTTTGAGAAACAGCTATACTTGCTACCAATTCCTTTAATTCTTTATCTGTCATGTTTTTAATTTTTTACAAAATTAAAGTGTTTCGTTGAAAAAAACGAATTTATATTTTGTTGATAAAATATAATCTTAAACCGTATTTGAACTTATAATACTGAGGGGGTGTGTGAATATGCTTTTAAAGTAGAGACGTTGCACGGCAACGTCTCTACGATATTGTTGATAATCAACTTGCAACAGGTTTATTGATGTTATTTATTTCCAAATAATAAGCGCATGGATTCGTCAATATCTATTTTATCAATTTCCTCTTTTGAAATAGTTAAGTTTTCAAAATACGTTTTCCTGTTTTCAAATTTGACTTTAGAAGATAATAATGTAATTATTAATTTTAATAGGCTTTTGTTGCTTTTTTCATCGGCTTTCGTAAGGTTGTTTAATATAAATATCTGGATTTTAGCCAAATATTTTAGACCTTGTTCTGTTTCTAATAATCTATTTAATTCTCTTGTAAAAGGTATTTCAGGTGATTTTAGTTTTTCAAATACTGTTTTAAATAACCCAAAAATAAGATGGGCTTTGTTACTACTAAAAGCGAAGGCAATAGGTAATAATGTTTGCAATTTATAAACTGCAAGCATATCTTCAAATCGCGTTTGGTCATTAAAAATAAGCTCATATAGTCCGTTGTTATCATCTTTTACAGAAACAAAAAACTGTTTTTCATCAGCCAAATAAGGCTTTTGAAGATAGATAGCTACATAAGATTTCGCAAACTCTATATTGTCTATTTCTTTAATATTTTTAGGCTTATGTCTAAACTCACCTCTACGGATTTCATACCAAAAATCTGTTTTAAAAGATTCATTTTGTAGTCGTATTTGAGTGGGGTCATTTGCCCAAAAATCACGGGATTCTATTTCATTTTGT
>JAYUQN010000739.1:0-3117 GCA_043756725.1 Saprospiraceae bacterium | reverse complement strand
AATGGGTGATACTTTACGCATCGAAAAAGGTTTTAATAAAAAGCGATTTGAAAGCCTTACAACCTCACATGATGTTTTAGATTTTATTCGATTATTCTATGAAATTACTAAGGACGGTAACGGATTTTGGAAGATTAAAAATACTACTTTTTTCAATGAGTATTATATAGAAATGAAAAGTAAAAAAGTAGTTCATAAGTCAATGATAATCAATGAATTACATTAAATAAATTTTAGCATCATAGCAGAGTATTTTTTATCTAATAAGGCAATTAATTTTGCTATTTTAACTTATTTAAATAAACATTGAAAGCATGAAACATTGAATTATTATCATTGTATCATTGAAGACTATATCTTTGCTCAAAATCAAAATAAAACCCTTATCCAATGGCTAAAATTATAATGATAGGCAATCAAAAAGGCGGTGTAGGTAAAACCCAAATTTCTATAATGACAGCAACGGCATTAAGCCAAAAACCGTTTAATTTGAAAACTTGTATCATTGATACCGATAACCAAAAGTCCGTTGTAGGAATCCGTAAATTAGATTTAAAAGCCTATCAAACTGAAAATGTACCTTTTGAGGTTTTTAATTATAAAGTGGCTGATATGCAAAATATCATAGGGCAATTAGATAAAGAATTTGATATTATCATAGTAGATGCCGCAGGGAAATTAGACACCGACCAACCCATTGAGAGCCAAGAAATAACTAAAATTTTGATGTACGTGGATTGCCTGTTTATTCCATTCGTGGCAGGAAATCACAATTTAGACGCAACGATTCAATATTTTGAATTTGTACGACAGGTACAAAAATTAAGGCAGTTACAAGCCCGTAATTTAACCGTTCAAGGATTTATAAATATGCACCGTACAAGGTCAAGAGCCAATACTTTTCTCATAGAAGATATAGAAACCCTACAAACATCTGAAAGCCTTACAATGATGAAAATAGCTTTAAATGACTATGCTTTATTTAGGGAAGCGGACACCATTACGACCATATACGACCCCCTCAGTAATGACCCGTCAAAAGCGAATTTTTCAACTTTTATTAATGAATTGGTTTCAATTATTCAATAACTCAATAATTCAATGTTTCAATGAAAAAACAAAGGGTTTCACCAACCACTAATTTAACCCCTTCAATAACGAAACAATCTTTTAAAACCACAGGCGACCTACCAAGCCCCGAAGCCGTAGAAAGAGCCGTTAAGATTGTAACAGGTTACACCGACCAACAAACCGAGCTACTTAAAGAAATTGAATTAACTACACAAAAATTGAAAATGGTAGGCGTAACTACCGAGCGTAACCACCGCAAACGGGAAACGATTAAGGGAACAATTTTACAAGCGGTTATGATTGATAAAGACCTTTTAAAATTGGTAAAAAACCAAGCATTTAAGCAAGATGTTAAGCTATCCGATGTCATTAACGATGCTTTGAAACAATATTTTCAATAATACAATGTTTCAATGTTTTAATAATTCAATGTAAATAAAATCAATATGGAAAACTCAAACCTTATACCTTTTGAGGGGGATAAAATTCGTAGAGTATGGCATGATGAACAATGGTATTTTTCCGTTGTGGACGTGATTGAGGTTTTAACCGATAGTGTTAAACCACGTGACTATTGGGCGGTAATGAAAAAGCGTGAACCGCAGTTGCCGACAAATTGTCGGCAACTGAAATTAAAATCGAAAGACGGTAAAAGCTATAAAACCGATTGTGCCAATACAGAGGGCATTTTAAGGATAGTAATGTCTGTACCGTCACCAAAGGCAGAACCGTTAAAATTGTGGTTAGCAGAACAGGGCAAGCGAACAATAGACGAAACCAATAACCCCGAATTATTGACCCAAAGACAAATAGAGCTTTACAAAGCTAAAGGTTATCCCGATGAATGGATAGAAAGACGGGTACAGTCAATCAAGACCCGAAACGAATTAACAAGCGAGTGGAAAAAGAGAGATGTTAAAGAGGGGCATGAGTATTCTATTTTGACTGCTACAATTGCAAAAGGAACTTTTGGTTTGACACCGAGCGAACACAGCAAATTAAAAGGTTTAGAGAAAGAAAACCTACGTGACCACATGACACCCTTAGAACTGATTTTAACAGCATTGAGCGAAGAAGTTACTAAAACGATTACTATAAATAGCGATGCAAAAGGATTTAACGAAAATCACGAAGCAGCAGCAAAAGGGGGTGAAGCTGGGCGAATAGCTTTAAAAGGCGTTGAAAAGCAAACAGGGCAAAAGGTTGTTTCAACAGACAATTTTAAACACCTCAAAGACGGTAAAACGGGCGAATTACCCGAAAGCCCAACAGAGCCGAAAGAATGAAAACGGTTATAGCACACTAAAACGCACTAAATACGAATTTAAAACCCGTTCTACGTTTGACCATAGGACGGGTTTAAAATTTTAAAATCCTTCTGTATCGGAGTCTATACTAAATTTCAACGTGTTTTAAAATTACCAATAGAAAAGCCGTTACACTATGCAAGGCGTAACGGCTTTTTAATACCCTGTATTCAGGGCATTGTTGTATTTGCAATAAAGACCTGAATAACTACCTCTCAGTATCAAAATAGGAGATTTTGTAACATCGAATTTTACTGCAAAAATAGAGGACTAAACATAAGTACAGTTATGCAAATATTCTCACAACCTATTTTGTGACACTACTTTTCATCTTTTTTTTGAGACGGTACTTTTAAAAACTCTATTATGTCCGAGTGTAGAACATAATAAGATTTCCCTTTTTTCACTGCCTTTAAATCGCCTTTCTTAATCCATTCCCTTAATGTTCTAACGCCTACGTTTAGAAGTTTGGAAGCATCAGGAAGTAGGTAAAATTCTTTTTGTTGTTCCATAATTAAAAATTAAATGTATTTAAGTTGTAACTGTTATGCAACTGTTATATATTTGCAAAAGTAATCAGTTTCGTAACAAATACCAAATACTTACACCTTAAAACTAATAAAAAGCCCCTACAAGGTTGTGACGAACCAAGTAGGGGTATTAATTAACCGTCCTAAAAGGACAATTAACAGCACTGCAAAAGTATGAAACTTATTAAGTCCATGCCAAAGGAAACGGC
>JAYUQN010000738.1:0-3120 GCA_043756725.1 Saprospiraceae bacterium | reverse complement strand
AAGTTTTTTGACGCCGCTATGAAAGATGGTAAAATCCATAAATTAGAGCACCGCATCGTCGTGGAAGGCACGTCTATAAAATGGCTTGCTACCCATGCGCAAGTTTTTGATGATGTCACACAACGCATGTTGTTGGTTGGCGGCGTGCAGGACATTACAGAACGCAAGATTAGTGAACAACTCATTATGGAGCAAAATATCAACCGCCAAACCTCAATTTTGAAAGAGGAAGCCTTGCAAGATATGAGTTTCCACATCCGCACCCCCCTCAGTAGTTTGGTCAATTTGTTGTATTTAATTGAAACTACCACCGTCAGCCCACAACAACGGGAGTTAGTTGAAGATATGAAAACCTCGGTGGATGATTTGTCGCTGATGATTAATAATTTGCTCAACTTCTCGACCCTTGTTTCACAAAATTTGAAGCCTGAAAATGAGGAAATACGCATCAAAGATTTTTTCAACTCCATCAAAAAGATTATTCAAATAAAAGCGGATAATGCTAAAATCAAATTGGATTTTACGCTTTTTGAGGATATGCCTGAAAAAATTGTCGCCGATTCTAAAAAAATCACTCAAGTTGTCTATAATTTGGTTGACCACGCCATCCGTCATTCGCCCGTTGGTGGTAAAATTTCATTGGAAGTGGGCGTTCAAAATGGGGATAGACAACAGGCAGAATTGTATCTGAAAACAGCTTATAGTGGCAGGTCGTTGACCATTATGCAGATACGGGAGTTGATGGAAGAAAATAAAATATTGGAAACCATTAAAAATGATACGAGCGACAACGATAAACAGCAATTGGCTTTAGCTATTGTGAGCAAATTGGTGAAAATACTAAGGGGTAGTTTCAACATCGCTAATAAAGGCAGCGATACCACGGTTTTTGATGTTGAAATGCCTATAAAAGTGGTAAAACAAATCATTTTAGATTCTACCGCGCCCGATTCGCCTTTGAAATTATTGCTCGTGGAAGACCATTTTCTCAATCAAATGGCAACTAAAAAACTCCTTACCACTTGGTCACCTTTTGTTACGGTGGACATTGCTGAAAACGGTATGATTGCTGTTGAAAAATATAAAGCACACGGCTACGATTTGATTTTGATGGATTTACAAATGCCTATCATGAACGGTTTTGACGCTACAACCCGCATCCGTGAAAAATCGCCCGTCCCGATTATTGCTCTCACTGCCACCGCTAATAAGCAGGAAGCTGATAAATGTTTTGAAATTGGGATGAATGACTATATTTCAAAACCATTTAAGCCCCAGGAGTTGTATGTAAAAATTATGAATGCGATGGCGATGGCTATGGATAGAATGGCTGTGTAAGGAAATGATGAATTATTCCAAAGGAATCCCTATGGGATAAATGATGAATGATGAATAAAGAAAGCGTTGTGCCGAAGGCATTCCTTCGGAAGGGAAAAATCAATGCTTTACAATTTCAAAAATGATACTTTATTATTTTCACGTTCCTAATAGAGTTTCACACCTGTGAAAAATAAAAACCGTTAACACGTAAAGTTTTAACGGTTTTTATTTTTTTACTGGTTCTAACTGATTTTTGGTGTAATTGAAAAAATCGGTTGATTATGTAGAGTCGTTGCACTGCAACGTCTTATGCACAGATGCAAAAGCAGAATAATTGTTGCGGCTTGAGACGTTGCAATGCAACGTCTCTACATTATCGACCGTTTTTCAATTACACCACCAAATCCATTAGAATCAGAATTTATACTACCTTTGCACGATAAAATTTTATCTTTCACCAACAACAAACAAGTGAAACTATGATTAATGCAGTTAGGGACTTTTTTCAACGAAAAGTCGTCCGCAGCCAAAAGGCGCGCTGGAATCATCAATATGCCAAAGGGCAATGGGAAGGTTTGAAAGCCGATATAGAACTTGAAAGACAAGTGATTATCAAAGATTATTTTTTGAAATACAAGGGCGAAGGTGGCAGCCTGCTCGAGTTTGGTTGCGGTTTTGGCGTTTTACCCGATGTTATTTTCAAAAAACAACACTATTCGCATTATGTGGGTGTAGATGTTTCAGATTTTATCATTGAACAAATCCAAACCCTTGCCGACAGTCGTCATGTTTTTGAAATTGGCGATATGGAAAACTATGCGTTCAAAGAAAAATATGACGTTATCGCCTTCAACGAGTGCATCAATTACGCCAAAGACATTTCCAAACTTTTGGACGATTGCTTTAAAAATGGGCTTAAAGAAGACGGTATTTTCATCATCAGCGTCCATAAATTTAAACGCAGCCCAGAAATTTGGCAGGCTATTCATGCGCATCTGACCGTTTTAGAAACTAAAACGATTGTGAAACCGCATAATACTTGGCAGGTGGAAGTGTTGAAATGGAAGTAAAAAACTTGTGTGCAAGATTTGAGATTTGACAACTTTTAAAAAGTTGTCAAATCTGTAAATCTCAAAACCGTGTCTCCATATAATAAGGCAACATTTTGCGCCACGTATCCCAATCATGTGGCATATCATGACCCCACACATCCAATTCATGGTTGATATTTTTTTGCGCTAAAATAGTTGAAAAACGGCGGCTCGCTTCAGGCGTTTCATGCGCGCCACTGCCTGTGGAAATCAATATTTTTTGCGCATTGCGGATGCGGCTCAAATACCAATCTTCGGACAAATTGGGCATATATTGCTCGGGCGAATTGAAAAAAACATCATCATCGTAGTAGCCCTTTGTATAAGCCGATAAGTCATAACATCCACTCATAGCCACCACGCCGCTTATCAAATCTGGGCGTTTCAAAAACAAATTCATAGAATGCAGCGCGCCAAAACTGGCGCCACAAGTGATAATAGGCGTATTATCACTTGTTTTAGTGCGAATATACGGAATCACTTCATGATAGACATAATCGTTAAATTGCTGATGCCGAATCGCTTTGTGGCGGGGTTCCATACGGTTATTCATCCAGCTTTCCATATTGATGCTGTTGATGCTAAATACCTTCACCTTGCCTTCATTAATGTATTTTTCAATGGATTTTAGGAGTTGAAAACGCTCATACTCGAGGTAATCGGCTGCGGCAGTGGGTATTAATAAAAGGGCGAAACCGTAATGCCCATA
>JAYUQN010000737.1:0-3121 GCA_043756725.1 Saprospiraceae bacterium | reverse complement strand
TCTGTTTCTGAATTGGCAAGTTTGATTGATATTGCGCCGACTCAGATTATCACCACTTGTATGAATATGGGTATCTTCGTTTCCATCAACCAACGCCTTGATGCGGAGTTGATTGAAGTGATTGCCAGTGAGTTTGGACATGAAGTTGAGTTTATTTCAGCAGAAGAGCAGGTAGGTTCTTTCCTAATAGATGAACCTGATGCTCCAGAAGACCTTGCACCTCGTGCACCCGTTGTCACCATTATGGGTCACGTTGACCACGGTAAAACTTCTTTACTTGACAACGTGCGCAAAGCCAACGTTGCCAGTGGTGAAGCAGGGGGTATCACACAGCACATTGGTGCTTATGAAGTGAAATTGCCTGACGGTCGCCGCGTTACATTCCTCGATACACCGGGTCACGAAGCCTTTACGGCTATGCGCGCAAGGGGGGCGAAAGTGACAGACGTTGCTGTTGTTATTATTGCAGCGGATGATAACATCATGCCTCAAACCCGTGAAGCTATTAGCCATGCACAAGCGGCAAATGTACCCATGATTTTTGCTATCAATAAGATAGACAAACCGGGTGCAGACCCAACCCGCATCAAACAAGAATTGGCTCAAATGAACCTCCTTGTTGAAGAGTGGGGTGGTAAGTACCAATCACAAGATATTTCAGCCAAATTAGGCACAGGTATAGATGAGCTAATTGAAAAAATATTGCTTGAAGCTGAAATTCTCGAATTGAAAGCCAATCCGACCAAACGGGCAAGTGGTACTATTATCGAAGCCGCTTTGGATAAAGGACGGGGTTACGTGTCAAAAATGCTCGTGCAAGCGGGTACAATGAAAATTGGTGACCCTATTGTTGCAGGTGAACATGCAGGTAAAATCAAAGCCATGTTCAACGAACGCGGTAAAAAAGTTTTACAAGCAGGTCCTTCTACACCCGTTCTGGTTTTAGGTTTGAGTGGTGCACCACAAGCGGGTGAATTGTTCAAAGTCATGCCGAATGAATCGGATGCTAAAGAAATTGCCACCAAACGCGCTCAAATTGTTCGTGAACAATCTGCCCGTGCTACCAAGCGTATTTCTTTGGATGAAATCGGGCGCCGTTTGGCTCTTGGAACTTTCAAGGAACTCAATCTTATCATCAAGGGTGACGTGGACGGCTCAGTCGAAGCCTTGTCAGATGCCTTGCTTAAGCAGTCGCATGAAACCGTTCAGGTTAACGTATTGCTCAAAGCAGTGGGTGCTATCAAGGAGTCAGACATCATGCTCGCTTCCGCTTCGGATGCCATCGTTATCGGTTTCCAAGTGCGTCCTACGGGCAACGCTAAAGCTATTGCAGACAGAGAGGGCGTAGAAATCAAAACCTACTCCATCATCTACGAGGCTATTGCTGAAATCCGTTCGGCTATTGAGGGTATGTTGGAACCAACCAAAGAGGAAAAAGTTACTTCTACCATCGAAGTCCGTGAGGTTTACAAAATCTCTAAAATTGGTACTGTGGCAGGCTGTTACGTGCAGGAAGGCAAAGTGGAGCGTAAAAACTTCCTTCGTATCATTCGTGACGGCATCGTTGTGTTCCCAATCAAAGAGGGTGCAACAGGCACATTTGGTTCGCTCAAACGTTTCAAAGACGATGTTAAAGAGGTCAAATTCGGTTTTGAATTTGGCTGTACTATAGATAATTTCAACGATATTGAAGTCGGTGACTTTATTGAAACATACGAAATTATTGAAGTGAAACAGACTTTGGATAAGAAATAATCCATTCTGTAATCTTTTATAAAACTTTTAGCTACAAAAGCCATTGTGTTTTTGTAGCTAATTTGTTTTAAAGAATACCTAAAAACAACCTAATCAATAATTAAAACCGAAAAGAGGGCTTGTTTTTTGCACCAGTTGGATATATTATTTTTTAAGCAATTTTCTTACGCAATAACAAGTTTAATGACATACTTATTTATTTAAAATTTTAAGATGAAACAAGAACAATTATTTACGAAAGAGGGCATCATACGTCAGCTAAATACAGCTGTTCAGGCTTTTGAACAGACAGGGAAAAACTTAAACGACCAACAGTTTTTTGCGAAATCTGAAGGCTTATGGTCGGCAGCAGAGCAAATGCAACATTTGGTATTAGCGATAAAACCACTCAATAAAGCTTATGGATTACCCCGATTGATTTTGCGTTTTATGTATGGAAAACCTACCAGAAATGCTTCCACGACCTATCAAGAGTTGGTGAAAAGGTATCAAGGCAAACTTGAAAGAGGGGCAAAATCCTCTGCCGCTTTCATTCCCAAACCTATTGCTGCGGATGCTGAAAAAGACGCACTCATCAACCATTTCAATAAAAGCTACACTGATTTTACTTCAAAAATTGAGCATATCAATGAATATGATTTGGATAATTACCAATTGCCCCATCCTATTTTAGGCAAATTGACTTTGCGTGAAATGCTCTATTTTACAGCTTATCATGTTGAACACCATCATAAAATAGTAAAAGAACGCATCGTTGATAAGGTAACAAGTAAAAGATAAAAAAAGGTCAAGCAAGTTCATTGCTTGACCTTTTCCTTTTTATACTAAAACCGAAAACCACTTTCACTTTAGTATAAACAAACCAAGAGGCTTTTTATCTCGTAAATAGCGTAGTCAGTTAAAAATGATAGTTATAAAAATAAAGTTTTAACCACATTTTAGGACTGTGATACAACTGTGATACCCCCTCAGTATTTTTGCTTAAAACAATGTAAAAAGTTCAATATTTCACCGCAATGAAAATAGTAAAAACTTCAATCTTCTTTTTAATGCTATTCCCTTTCACCGCTTGTTTCAAAGTGAAAGATGTGAAATCCAGCTCAAAACCTATAAGCCATGCCTTATATGACAGTTTGCTTCGTAAATACGTCAACGAGGAAGGATTAGTAGATTATAAAGGTTTTATTAAAGACAGTGTAGCTTTCAATAAATACTTGGATTTGCTGTCTCAAAATCATCCGAGTGAAACCAATTGGTCGAAAGATGAGCAGTTGGCTTATTGGCTCAATGCCTATAATGCGTTCACTATCAAGCTGATAACCAATCATTATCCTGTGGCGAGCATCAAAGATATTAAAAAAGGAAC
>JAYUQN010000736.1:0-3122 GCA_043756725.1 Saprospiraceae bacterium | reverse complement strand
CTTTAAATATTTCTAAGGAACCATCTTGATTTTCAGCTTCAAACCAATAAAAAAAGCCACCTTACAATCTCAATGATGTCGATGGCTTTTTTAAAACGTTAAAATTTCAAATTAGTTTGGACAAGTTATAGCTGTCCTAACAAAATTTCCTGTATTATCAATTGTTACCCTCCAACAATTGCCATTAGGAGATTTTAATATAATACCCTTCGTCGGGTCATTGACATAAACGTCTCCTTCTTTGACTTCTAACTTAGATTTGGGTAATTCTGTTCCAATACCGACATTACCATTGGCTTCAATCCTCATTCTTTCCGTAATTCCACCTGTTTGAAACTTGATGATACCAAAAGAATTAGGCGCTTGTAAGACTAAACCTGGTCCAGTTGAACGCAATTGTCCAAAATCACTATATCCTGAATATATTGAGTAGCTTGGCGCAACGTGTGATAAAGTTGTTTCATTTGTGCCTCCACCTGCATTTATAACGAGTCCACCCTGTGAGGCGTTACTGGTTGACATATTATGGATTTTGAAAGCAAACCTGCCATCTTCAATGCCCGAACCATCACTGTTATACACCAATTCGAGTTTTCGTTTTGGTAAAATTGTTCCAATACCAATATTTCCCTCATTTGTTATGCGCATACGTTCAAGATGCAAAGCATTATTCATACCCGTTTCAAAGCGCAAAACACCTGCATTGGCACGTAAAACCAAGCCAGCACCTGTCGAAGCCAATACCCCACAATCGGCATAACCATTCAAAATATTATAGGTCGAAGAATTATGATTGAGCACTGTAAAATTATTGCTATTTCCCGCATATAAAAACATATTTGTCGAAGAAGCATTGCTTGTAGAAGTATTTTTAAGTGTCAAAAAATTCCTATTCTCAATATTGTTTAACCCATCTCCTTCACCTTGTATGGTTACTTTAGCATCAGGAGCAGCAGTACCGATACCAATTTTACCATCATTTGTAATTCTCATACGCTCATTACTTCCCCCAGCAGCATTATAACCTGTCATAAACTTGATTATGCCATTATTAGCGTCATTGGCTGTTGGAGGAGATGCTCTTAAAATTAAGCCTTTACCTGTTGACCAAATTTGCCCGAAATCCGCGAAATCAGTATGATAATAGGTTGAAGCATGATGCCCAAATGTTGTATTTGTATTGCTGGAACCTGCTTGAAATTGTTGAAAAACAGTAGAAAATTGACCCGTAGAGTTATTTTTTACGTATAAAAAACGGCGTGGGTCGGGAACACCATCTGGCGTAACACCCGTTTCATCTCCAATCAAACTTAATTTTGCTTCTGGTGCGGCTGTTCCAATACCCACTTTCCCTAAATTATAATGAATACCATTTGTATTAAACTGCCATTGATTTGCCACACTTCCTGCTGTATTGGCATGCAAAGCGTAGGGGACAGAAACCAATTGTTGCGACCCCATCACAACAAAGTTTGTGCCGCCCGCAACATCTACTTCCACTTTCAAATATTTCGACACGCCTGCCCAATTGAGGGTCAGCATACTACCCGAAACAATGCTGCCTGACCCAATGTTAAGATTGACCAAACCCAATAAGTTTGTCGTCGCTTGATGCGTTTCACTGTAAACAACGAAACCGTTTAACCCCTCAGTAATGGATAGTCTAAAACGGACACTTTGATTTTTAATCACATCGCCTGCCGTATTTCTCACAACAGCTTGATAATTAATGGTTTGGGGTGCTTGTGCTTGCGCTACTGTGCTGACCATTAGGCACACCAATAGCTGAAAAATAATTTTTTTCATGTAGAAGATTTAAAATTTAAGAAGGAATAATTAACGTGTTTTTATAATTTTTTTCAAGCCAAATTGCTTGTTTGCTACGATAGGACGGAGCCAATAGATACCATTTGCCAAATCAGAAAGATTGATAGCATTTTGGGGATTTGAGATACTTTTCACCAAACGCCCATCATTGCCATAGATTTCAAATTTTTGAAGGTCTATTGTTTTGTCTGAAAATTCAAACGATACACTTTCCAGTGTGATGGTAGGATAAATGGTGTATTTGTCATCTAAATCTGCAAAAGGGCGCAAAGACGTTGGCACATCTGTTTTAATAGGTTGAATAAAACCCTGTGAAAGGATATTATTACCCGTGTTGAAAGTTGTCGTAATAGCTTCTCCAACATTTGAGGTCAGTGAAAAAGTAGTGCTTTGAAAAACACTACCCGAAGAGTTAATAACTTGTTGAGAAATTTGTTGCCCGATTAAAGCATGGGTTAGCAGTCCTAAAAGACTGATAAGAAACGTTTTGCACATAAAAATGGGTGTTATAAGTTATAAAGAATTTTGTAATGAAAAAATGAAATTTGTGACATGAATAAAACATAAAAAAGTTGCAATAAAGTAATAACGTTGTTGTTACAATAAAGTTGCCTCTTCCCATTTTTTTTTGAAATGTTCCATGAGTATTTGATGTTATTTCAAAACATTTTCCCTAAAATGCGTCTCTAACAACCCCGTCAAAATTTCATGCTTCCCGACAAAAGGTGTATAGTGCAAAGTCAAACCTTGTTGTTTTGCGAAATCTAAATGCCAATTAATGCGCTCTTCATTGATAAATTCATCTTTATCGCCACAGATAAAATGCAGGTTTTTATCTTGAAAATAGGTTTTAAAAGGTTGATAATCAAGGTCTTCTGGTAATAAGCCGCCCCACAGGATGAGGTGGTGAAATTTGGGAAAAGTGGACATTATCCACCGCATTTGTGTGGCGCAGCCTTGTGAAAAACCAAACAAAATGACCTTCACCGTTTTGGGCAACTGCCTTTCATAAAGCTCAAAAATAGTGCTGAGATATTGTGAATAATCGCCAATATCGTCCAAACGGTCTTGTTTGGTCATCCAATTGGCTCCCACTATACCTTGTTTCAAATTCCAATAAAAGCGATTAAGGGCTTCGGGGGCAACTACCAGATGCTTGTCGTTGTCAAATGGCTCAAATTTGCGAATGATATTGCTCGCCAATTGCCCCATGCCGTGTGCGACAAACCAGAAGTATTCCACTTTGTCGCTCGGCGTGCCTTGTGTGAAATAATGCGCTGTTTTTTCAACTTTTA
>JAYUQN010000735.1:0-3124 GCA_043756725.1 Saprospiraceae bacterium | reverse complement strand
TCCTATGGACAGTATTTATTTAAAAAGTATATTTTTAAAACGAATTTTAACATCCAAATTGGGGCAATTCGTATTTCCATTCGTATGAAAATAAAAATCTATGTCAAAATCATATACGCTCATCCTCCTTCTTTTCATCGTACTAAGCTGTAAAAATAATGATAAAAAAGCCCCCCTTTTAGAAAGCCATGAAATCCAAACCGTCATCCAACGTATGACGGATATTATGGTGCATGACATCACTAATCCCCCTTTAGCAGCCCGTTTTTTTTCCTATACGTGTTTGGCAGGTTATGAGGTTGTGGCGCAAAATGATACCGCTTTTCACACCATGCACGGTAGAATAAATGACTATCCAAACATCGAAAAACCAACCATTTCTGGCGAATATTCCTACTCCTTAGCTGCCATTTTAGCCATGTTTGAAACCGCTAAAAAAATGCAGCCTTCGGGTAAACTCTTAGACGATTATGAAATAAAATACTTGGATTCGTGTCAAAATAGAGGGTTTTCTAAGCAGATTATAGATAATTCTTTGAAATATGCCCAAGACATTAGTCAGCAGATTTTGAAATATGCCAAAGCAGATAAATACAATCGCATCAGCAATTTTCCACGCTATACACCCTCCCCTACTGAGGGGTCTTGGCTCCCAACGCCACCCGCTTATATGGCTCCTGTGGAACCGTATTTTAATACCGTTCGCCCTTTCACTTTAGATTCAGCAACCCAGTTTAAACCTGCCCCACCCATTGCTTTTTCAAAAGATAAAAAGTCAGAATTTTACCGTTTGATGGACGCTGTTTATAAAGAAAAATTGCCCCAAGAACATCAAGACATCGCCGCTTTTTGGGATTGCAACCCATTCGCCTTGCAAGATAATGGACATCTTTTAGTCGGCATGAAAAAAATATCCCCGGGCGCGCATTGGATGGGTATTGCGGGGATAGCTTGTGACGCACAGAAACTAAATTTTAATAAAACCTTACAAGTGCATACCGTTTTAGCAATGGGTTTGATGGATGGGTTTTTCTGTTGTTGGGATGAAAAATTCCGTAGTAATCGCATCAGACCCGAGTCCGCTATCCGAAAATACATTGACCCTACTTGGAAACCGTTTTTACAAACACCCCCTTTTCCAGAATATTTAAGCGGACATTCCACCATTTCGGCTACGGCAGCGGTTATTTTAAGCCATTTTTTCGGTGAAAATTTCAGTTATGACGATACCGTTGAAGAGCGTTTTGGCTTAAAAACCCGTTCTTTTACTTCTTTCAAACAAGCGAGTGAAGAAGCAGGTATTTCACGATTTTATGGTGGTATTCATTTTATGGATGCTATTACGAATGGGCAAAAACAAGGGGTTTTAGTAGGGAATAATGTTGTTAAAAAGGTGTTTTTAACAAATGACTAACACCGTCATTTATGGCGGTGGTGCTGACTAAAATGAAAAATGGCTTTAGCCGCTTATCTTTTGTTTAAAAAGGTGAACGGCTAAAGCCTTAAAAAGTCTTAATATTTATGCCACCGCCATAAATGACGGTGTTAGTCATTTGTTATAAAACTTAATAGGTTTCATATCATTTCAAATGTTTATCAAAAAACGCTATCGTACGCCCCCATGCCAATTTAGCCGCCGCTTCATTATAACGAGCCGTTGAGGTATCATTGTGAAACGCATGCTGCACATCGGCATACATATACAATTCATAATTAATTTTCTCTTTTTTCAAGGCTTCTTCATAAGCTGCAATGCCCGCATTTACACGTTCATCTTGCCCCGCATAATGCAATTGCAAAGCCGCTTTAATTTTAGGCACATCAGCCGCCGCCGCTTGTCTGCCATAAAAAGCCACAGCCGCTTTCAGTTTTTCAACATTAACCGCCAAATTATTTGCCATTGCCCCGCCCCAACAAAAACCGACACAACCATAATTGCCATTACAATCTTTACGGACTGCCAATTGGTCAAAAACACGGATGAAATTTTGCAAATTATCTTCCGCTTTCAGTTCTGAAAACTTTTTTCGGGCTTCATCTTCATTTGCCACTGCCCCAGCAGGTGCTAAAGCATTGGGTGCAATTGCCAAATAACCCGCTTGTGCTGCCCTGCGTGCCACGTCTTCAATATGCGGCGTCAAGCCTCTATTTTCATGAATAACGACAACGGCTGCATACTTTTTCTCTTCTTTGGGACGCGCCACGTAGGCTTTCATTTCACCATTTACCCCTGCGTAGGTGATATATTCCGTGAAAAGGTCGTTGCTATTTGTGAGTGATGAAAGGGCATAATTGGATTCTAAAAGGGGTAAAATAGACATGGCTGCCGTCGTGCTACCGACCAATTGAGTCAATCTTTTGAGAAATGCCTTTCTCGAAAGCGGTTTGTGCGTATATTCGTCATAGAGGTTGATGATGCTTTGGTCTAACATAGATGTAAGATTTTAGCGCGTGAAAAAAGAGTTTAAGCATTCAAAGATAGTAGTATAATTTAGATATTTCAATAATTAGCTAAAAAATACCCCCTTCCCGTAGGGACTCCGATGGAGCAGTATTTTGAGTATTTTTCCTATCTTCGGGCATTTAAACCTCTTGTAGAAAAGTAAATAATAGTTATTTTCACACTAATTTCACGAATGTTTATACGAATTTCACTGATTTAGATGTTGACAGCCCCCGACCCCAGAGGGGAGTTAGCATCATATTTCCCCTCTGGGGTCGGGGGCTGTCAACATCTAAATTAGTGAAATTCGTATAAACATTTGTGTAATTCGTGTGAGGTATATAGTTTCAATAAATATGGAAAATAAAAATCACAATATCGTCTTAGTTGAAAAGCCCGAGGAATTAACCCCTACCCTTTTCACAGGCTTAAAAATTGGTAAAAAAGAGACTAAAGCCGTGGGATTTCCTGCCATTGCCTCTTCAATTGGGCACGCTTGGAAATGGATGAAACCGACTGCCGCTTTCAAAACCATGTTCCGCATTAATCAAAAAGGCGGCTTCGATTGCCCGGGCTGTGCTTGGCCCGACCCCGATGATGATCGTTCTGCTTTGGGCGAATATTGTGAAAATGGTATAAAAGCTATTGCCGAAGAAGCGCAAAACAAGGTGATTGGTGCTG
>JAYUQN010000734.1:0-3128 GCA_043756725.1 Saprospiraceae bacterium | reverse complement strand
GCAAAGTGGATTGGGGTTATGGCGAGTTAATGGCTTATGGCTCTATTTTATTAGAAAATAACAATGTGCGTCTCAGTGGTGAAGATGTGAAACGGGGTACTTTTAGCCACCGCCACGCTTGCTTTTTTGATGCTGAAACCAATGCAGAATTTAACCGCTTGAACACCATTTCAGATAAGCAAGGTCAGTTTTACATTTATAATTCTTTCCTTTCCGAGTATGCTGTTATGGGTTTTGAGTATGGCTATGCGATGGCTTCGCCCGATGCTTTAGTGATTTGGGAAGCGCAATTTGGCGATTTTCACAATGGCGCACAGACCATTATTGACCAATTTATCGTAGCAGGTGAATCGAAATGGCAACGTCAAAATGGGCTTGTGCTTTTATTACCGCATGGCTACGAAGGGCAAGGACCCGAACACTCCTCTGCACGACTTGAACGTTTTATCCAGTTATGCGCTGAAAACAATATGACGGTAGCGAATGTGACGACGCCAGCGAACTTTTTTCACCTTATGCGTCGCCAGTTAGTTCGCCCATTCCGTAAGCCCTTGGTGGTGATGTCGCCAAAATCGTTGCTGCGCCATCCTGAATGTGTATCAGATATGAAGGATTTTGAAATAGGCAATCGCTTTCAAGAGGTCATGGATGACCCCTCAGTATCGGCGGCTAAAAAAGTGCGTAAAGTCTTATTCTGCTCTGGTAAAATATATTACGAACTTTTAGCGAAACAAAAAGCGGATAATACAACAGATATTGCCATCGTTCGCATTGAGCAACTGTATCCTTTCCCTGAAAATCAGGTGAAAGACATATTGAAAAAATACAGCAAAGCATCCGCTTATTGGGTACAGGAAGAGCCACAGAATAATGGTGCTTGGTTTCACATTGCGCTTTTTCACAGTGAATTGGGCATGAAATTTATTGGGCGACCAGCTTCTGCTTCTCCTGCTTCGGGTTTTGTGAAAGTGCACAATAAAGAGCAAGAGAAGATAATGATGAAAGCTTTTGAGTAGTGGACAGCGGACAGTGGACAAAGAAAAACGGACAATTTGCCAGTTAGCAAATTGTCCGTTTTTCTTTGTCCATTGTCCATTATTTAAACATATCTTTCAATTTTTCAAAAAAGCCCTTATCTTCTTTATCAGGACTTGGTTGAAAATTAGGGTGATTTCTCAATTTTTCAAGCAAAATCCGCTCTTCTTCTGTAATCTTTTTAGGCGTCCAGATATTAACGTGTACCAACTGATCACCTTTGCCATAACTTTGCACTGAGGGGAGTCCTTTGCCTTCTAAACGGAACACTTTGCCACCTTGTGTGCCTGCTGGAATTTTGATACGCACGCGTCCATCAAGCGTCGGCACTTCAACAGAAGTTCCTAAAGCAGCATCTGCAAAATTAATAAAGGCTTCGTGATGCACATTCATGCCTTCGCGCTGGAAATGCTCATGCGGGATTTCTTCAATGCTTATAAGTAAATCGCCGGGTCCACCGCCTTTTACGCCTGCATTGCCTTTGCCACCCAACTGCAATTGCATACCATCTGCAACACCTGCGGGCAATTGTAGGTCTATTGTTTCTTCGCCATAAATAGTGCCATCGCCTTTACAAACATTGCAGTTAGCGGTAACAACCCGACCTGAACCTCGACACGTGTTACAAGTAGAAGTGGTTGCCATTTGTCCTAAAAAGGTACTGCGCACTTGACGCACATAGCCCGAACCTTTGCATTGAGGGCAAGTAGAAACAGAGTTAGAATCTTTTGCACCCGAGCCATTACAGTTTTGACAACCGACTTGCTTGCGCACTTTAATTTTTTTCTGTACGCCTAAGGCTATTTCCTCCAAAGTCAACCGCACTTTTATACGCAAATTGGTGCCTTTTTGTCCTGTTGCACGGCGTTGTCCGCCACTACCGCCAAAAAAAGATTCAAACGGGCTACCACCTGTATTGCCACCCATTTCACCAAATATATCACCAAAGGCACTAAAAATGTCTTCTGCACTTGAAAAGCCTCTGCCACCGCCGCCAAAGCCACCGTTGCCATCTACGGCTGCATGCCCATAACGGTCATACGCGCCCTTTTTTTGAGGGTCGCTCAGCACTTCATACGCTTCAGCCGCCTCTTTAAATTTATCTTCCGCGGCTTTATCTCCTGGATTGCGGTCAGGGTGAAACTCCATCGCTTTTTTGCGGTAGGCTTGTTTCAGTGTGCTTTCGTCGGCATTTTTTGGTACGCCCAACACTTCATAAAAATCTCTTTTTGCCATCTTGTGAGTGTTTTGAGTTATGAGTTATGAGTTATGAATGATGAGTGTGAAACTCATAACTCATAACTCATAATTCATAACTCTTTTATCTTCCTACAACTACTTTTGCGAAACGAATAATTTTTTCATTGAGCAGATACCCACTTTCAACGGTATCCACAATTTTGCCAACCATGTCTTCACCCATCGGCAATTCAGTGATAGCTTCGTGCAATTCAGGGTCGAAATCTGATCCTGCGGGTGATTCCATTTCTTTCAAACCTTTGCTTTTGAGGGTATTTTGCATTTTTTGATAGACTAAATTGACCCCCTCAGTAAATTCCTCATTTTTTGAAGCCCTGTCAAAATCGTCTAAGATGGGCAACATAGCTGTCATTGTGTCACGTGCCGCTGATAAAATAGTGTCAGCCTTTTCTTTCATAACCCGTTTGCGATAGTTATCAAATTCGGCTTGTTGATAGAGGAGTTTATTTTTCAACTCACTCACTTGCGCATGCAAGGTCTCTATTTCCTTTTTGGAAGCATTGGGTTCAGCCATTTCGGTAGTCTCCGCCCCGTTTTCGGTCTGTTCGTTGATATCGTCCTGCAAGACTTCTTCGTTTTGCAATACGTCCTTATTCTCCATAGTTTTATTTTTAAACCAATTTTTCATTATATATTAATTAATTTTATCAAAATGTTTGCCATCTGGTTTTAAGTGACAATTTGGCAGCATTTCAAAAAGTGGTTATCTCAAGTAAATTTTAATTATTTAACAATTTAATTATAATTTGGTATTTTAGTCATGCAAAGATTTAGGGTAAGTTTTTTGTGAATTTTTGTTTTGATTTTGATTTTTTTTGCAAAAAAAATCAAAA
>JAYUQN010000733.1:0-3129 GCA_043756725.1 Saprospiraceae bacterium | reverse complement strand
GCATTTCTACGAAGCCGAAGCCTTTTGAGCGACCGCTTTCACGGTCCATAATAACATTGGCAGATTCAACTTCGCCAAAACGTTCAAATACCTCTCTCAGCCCATCACTTTGAGTGCTGAAATTGAGTTTTGCAACAAAAATATTCATTGAAAAATGATTAAAAATATTAAAAAAAAATAATAAAACTACAATACTTAATCTATTGAAAATGAGTGCATTAGGAGAGTATTAACAAGATAAGGCTGGATTAGAAACGAGACTTAAACTGTAATCGGCTCTACCGATTTTTGTCATTTGCTAACAAAGGTAAATGTATTTTTTTAAAAATACAAGCCCCCTCAGTAGTTTTATTAAAATAGTTTTGATAAAAGCTTCCCTTAATTCTTTGCTTAACCACTTACCTCATTTTCAATCATTATTCCACCAATATTTTTCCCGTTTTTATATAACCTCTTTGGTCTTCAATTTTATAAATATACATGCCCCGTTTCAAGTTTCCTCTTGAAATATGAACCATTTGGGTTTCAATATCGTCTTCTCGCATAATTTCTCTGCCTATCAAGTCATAAAACACGATTTTTGCCTTCGATACTGAGGGGGGTAAAATAATAGTCAAATACTGGAACATGGGGTTGGGGTAAATTGCGACATCATCCAACGTTTTAATATCATTTGAGGATGTCAAGCCTGTTGTGTCAAGCGTATAAAGGGCACTCATGACCATCATTTCATCAGCGGAAGTGGGTCCAAAAGTAAGTGTTTGCGGACCGTCATTTTTCCAAGTAGCTTGATGTATAACGCCCGGATTTAAATCAACCGCTTTAAACGGTTGAAAATATCTAACTGGAATATGTTTATAATCGAAATAGGGTGAAGCGCACCCTGGAATACCATTAGGGCAAGACGCGTCATACAACAACTCTCCTTTTATTCCATTAGGTAGCCGCTTAAATACTTTGTAGCCTGTTCCATATTTATGTGTATGCCCTAAGATGCCCCATAAATAGATTTTTCCGGTATATATAAAAGGGGCTTCTTGTGTAACCGTTTGACTTGTATTAGGGATTAAAATATTGGTATTGGGCACTAAAATGGAAAACATTTCTTGTTTAGCTGTTCCATTAGGTTGAGTATGGACATTAATATAAGCGTCAGCTTTGTAAACATGATTAGCCGAATAGTTGATATAATGAGAATTTAGGTCAAGAATACGGTTTTTTTCCCATTTAAATGCGGTTTTATTTGGAAGAAACAAGTCCGTTTTTTCTTGAACAGCTGAAACGAGGCTAATATTAGAATGATAAGCATCTGTCCTCAAACCTGCAGGAATACTACTGGCAGATGAAGCATTAGCAAAATAATAAATAATAAGGTGATGCGAAGAGGGGCTAATATGATGGTCTAAACGATTGACTTCTAAGTCAGCTGCCATTGATAGCTCCCATTTTTGATAATATTCGAGTTCATTGCCCGCTGTGCCATTAGGTGCTAAAAAGTAGGGTCCCATGCGTATCTGAAAGCCTTGTGCAGGGGGTGCAGGGGGTGTTTCAAAAGCCGCTATACCTCGACCGAGTGTATCATAATAAGCGCGGATGCGGTCTTCAGGGATTTTAGCCGTTTTATTAGCGCCATAAAGCACCCATTGACGGATGATTTCTTTTTCTGTTTTGGTTATAACAGTCCCTGATTGAGGCATCGGCAATCCTTCATTGGCTGACAAGGCAGGATAATAGTTATCAAAACCTGCATTTATTTTATGAAATAAAAAACTTTTGTCTATCCGACCGGGATAAACCAATTTATGTCCTTTACTATTGGCGGCTAAATTTATAGGCGTTTTGTTGACAAGATTGTTGAAAACAACGCCCGACTTGTCAGTGCCTGTTCCTTCAAGGTCCAGCCCTCCTTCTTTTTGGGCATTGCTGTGGCAATTAATACATTTCGATTGAAAAATGGCATAAACTTTTGTAAAAGCGACTGTGGATTGCCCCCTCAGTATAATTGGCAAAAGCAGAAGGGCGAGCGTGTGTAGCATTGGTCTTTTCATCGGTAATAATTGTAAGTTTTAAAGAAAGAGAGTAAAAATACAAGGCTTTTTTATAAAACCTCTTTTTTTAACATTTGTTTCAATCAATATCTATTTGCCAGACTATCAAACTGCGGTCATCGCTGCCTGAAATAAGATAATTTTTATACGCCGACCAATAAAGTGTATTTACCGAATTGATATGGCAACCGTTGCGAATGGTATCTAAAACTTTCAAAAGCGTAAAAGATTCAGTTTTTTCAGGTTGAAAAGACCAAATTTTTATCGTTTTATCACGGCTTGCGGTTGCAAAAATATGGGGATTTTGGGGGTGAAAAGCTATTGTATTTATCGTAAACCAATGAGCAGATACATCCGATATGGGTAATGGATAATGGGTAATAGGTAATGTGTTATGTAGATCACCCCCCTCAGTAAAATGCCAAATTTTCAAGTGTGCATCTCGCCCACCGCTGATTAAATGCTTGCCACCAGCCGTATATTTCACGGTAAAAACAGAATTGTCGTGCGCTTTCTTCAAAATGTGTATAAGTTCAAGTTGTCTGTTTAAAAAATAAATATTGCCATCGCTAGCGCCGATAGCTATTTCATTTCTTTCACTTGACACATCCATACACCGCAAACTTTTAGTAGACAGATGAAGGCTTTCAATAGCTCTATTGTCTTCTAATGACCATCTTGTTAAAACGCCTTCGCCGCCCAACGTAAATAATTGATTATCAACTATTAGAATACTATAAATACCTTTTTCATGGTGTGAAATATTTTTATTTTTACTTATATCATTCAAGTCAATAAAATGGATACCACCATCTCTATTACCCGCAATTATTTTATTTTCAATAGGTAAAAAAAGGAGTGAAAAAATATTTGTTTCTACTTTTGCCAATAATTTACCTATTTCTGGTTGGCTCAAATCCCATTCTACTATCCAGCCGTCACCTGCTCCTGAAAGGATATATTGAGGGGTTTGTCCTTGTGTTAGGGCAAAGACAGAACCGATATGACCTGTTAATTGGGCGATTTTTTTTACTTCTATTTTCATCTTGAGAGCGTTTTTTTGAAGTCTCAAGATTTGACA
>JAYUQN010000732.1:0-8547 GCA_043756725.1 Saprospiraceae bacterium | reverse complement strand
CCGTGCTGGGCGCAACCACAGCTTGCTCTCGTCCCGTAGCGGATGCCCATTGGAGACCTCACCACGAACACGTGGGGCAGACAGGCGTTGCTATTCGCCCCAATTTGTATATTGCTATTGGCATCAGTGGCGCTATTCAACATTTGGCAGGTGTCAATAACAGTCGTGTGATAGTGGTTATCAATAAAGATGCGGAAGCACCCTTTTTTAAAGCAGCCGATTATGGCGTCGTAGGTGATTTATTTGAAATATTGCCTCGATTGACGGATGCGGTGAAAAAATTTAAGGCGTCACACAATTAAAATTAAAATTTTAGAACAAAATACCTGCTTGTAAATAGTTGTATTTCGAGCCTAAAACCGCAAGATTTGCTCAAATCTTGCGGTTTTTTAATACTTATACTTTAATTATATAAATTTTTACTTGTATGCGAAAATAAAAAATATAGAAATCACCTTGTTTTTTTGGTAAATTAGGTTTACTTTTGTTTCACCATTTTATTTAAACCCGTTATTACTCATAAGGCGTAAAGCTTTGACCCATAAAAGAGATGACTAAAATCTACCTGTAACCAATAAATGAAAACATCCATTTAATTTAACCTGTGTATATTATGAACAAAACATCTTCTGTTTGTAAATTTTTCTGATTTGTGATTTTTCCCGCTTTCTCCCT
This sequence comes from Saprospiraceae bacterium, assembly GCA_043756725.1. GTDB lineage: Bacteria > Bacteroidota > Bacteroidia > Chitinophagales > Saprospiraceae > JAAFJT01. The sequence goes on along the minus strand of JAYUQN010000732.1, from coordinate 7,872 downwards.
AACTTAATCCACATTAACTTCTTTGTCTATACAAAGCTGATATTGTTATGAGTATTACTTATACCTGCAATACGCTGACCAATACGCATTTGCTAACCTATACCTGTTTAATTTTATTCTCGTGAGTTTTATTAAAACGGCTATTCTTAATTGGAGAGTCGTTTTTTTTTTGTAATAAATCGTGGCACGGACTTCAGTCCAATGCCATACCATTTATTTTTAAGTGTCCAATTTTTAGCCTCTTGTGTAAGGGCAAAAAGGGAATAATGCCTTTTTTCATTCCTGCCTTTCCCTTTGGGGGTCGGGGGGCGCGCATGAATTTCCAAAGTGCCAAAGTAGAATTAAATAGCTTGAAGATTTTGATTTTCAACCAATGTTTCAATCGTGCGGGTATGATGTTCAATATGAAAAAGGGTAAAATAATACATTTCCCGAACCGTCAAATTGCCCAAAACAGGGTGGGGCACTTGATAGTTGTCCAATTCTGTTTCAGTGAAATTCTTAAGCGTTTTTATAAAGGCATTGTGTTGTTTGTCAAAAAGTTCTAAGACAGAATGTTGCGAATCGCCTTCCGTGATTTGCGGTGTAAAAGCGGGGGGGGCGATGGGATTTGTTGCTAAAATAGCTTCATATCGCTCGAACAGTTTTTCATAAGTTGTTGACGGATGGTCGGGTTTGCCAAAGGTTGTTTCGAGTTGCTCTTTCGGCATAGCGTAGGCTTTGTTCAAACCTTTTACCGATTTCACCAAATGGATTAAATTTTCAGCAATGCTCCATTTGCTGTAAAATTTTGTGAAAAAAAGCGTTTCATCGGCTAATAAAGCGGCTTTTTTACAGGAAGAACTGGCTTTTTTCAGCCGTTTTGTGATTGTCGAATGATTTAATGTCATACGTTTTAATTTAATGGTGAATTTGAGAAAAGATTTAGGGTAAGTTTTTTGATAAATTTCATTCTTTGATTTAAGATTTGGTTTTCACACGAATGAAACACTAATTTCATTAATTTAGATGCTAACATGGGTGAAATTTGTGTGAAAAATTACCCCCTCTCCGTAGGAGTCCCTTCGGACAGTATTTCGACCACTCCGACTAATTATTAGACAACAAATATCTATTTTATTCCTAAATGATTCTACCTTAGTGTGAAATTTTCTTACCCTTTTTTGTCGCAATTAAAACCTATTTTGTATGAAAAAATTACTGTTTACCAGTCTTTTATGCGCTTTTTTTACGCATTTCATCATGGCACAAGATGCAGCCGATGATAAAATAAACAAACTTATACGCAAACACGGCATGGAACAAAGCAAAGTCATGGAAACTGCTTTTTACCTCACCGATGTGTATGGACCCCGCATGACGGGTTCACCCATGCTCGACAAAGCCACAAAATGGGCACAAGACCAACTCACTGCTTGGGGTTTGCAAAATGTGCATACCGAAGCGTGGGGTCCTTTTGGCAGAGGTTGGGAATTGCAGCATTTTGAAGCGCATGCGGTTGAACCTACTTATTTTCCTTTAATTGCTTATCCAAAAGCTTGGTCACCTTCTACAAAAGGCGTTTTGACGGGCGAGGTGGTTTATTTCAAAGCCAATACGCTTGAAGAATTGGCAAAATATAAGGGCAAACTGACGGGCAAATTTGTCATGATGGATACCATTCGTAAGGTAAAACCCTTGTTTGATGCGCCTTCGAGACGCTTTTCAGACTCCTCGCTTTTAGAAATGGCAAACGCCCCAAAACCCACGCCGCGCACCTTACGTAACTTCGGTTTTGGCGACAGCGAGTTTAGCAAAGCCATGCGTAAAATGCTCTATGAAGAAAAACCTTTGGGCACTATTGACCGCAGTTTTGCGGGTGATTTAGGGACTATTTTTGTTCAAGGCGCCTCATCAAAAGAGGGCAGCGCAAGGGATGAAAACGCAGAAGTTTTACCACAAATGACGATTGATGCTGAGCAATATAACCGCATTTTCCGCTTAGCACAAAAGGGAATGCCCGTGAAATTGAGCATGGAAATCAAGGCAACTTATACCAATCCCGATAAAATGGAGCATAATCTGATTGCTGAAATACCCGGTTCGGATTTGAAAGATGAGGTCGTCATGTTTGGCGCACACCTCGATTCTTGGCAATCAGCTACGGGTGCAACGGATAATGCAGCAGGCTGTGCTGTAATGATGGAAGCGGCGCGAATTTTAACAGAAATGATTAAAGAATCAGGCGTTCAACCCCGTAGAACTTTGCGGATGGCTTTGTGGACAGGGGAAGAACAAGGGCTTTTCGGTTCAGTAGGTTATGTCAATCAGCATTTTGCTGAAATCAAAGCCCGCACGGTGCAATCTCTGAAACCTGAACAAGCTAAAATTTCCGCTTATTACAATTTGGACAATGGTACGGGTAAAATTCGCGGTATTTATCTGCAAGACAATGAAGGCGTAAGACCCATTTTTAGGTCGTGGTTAGACCCTTTCAAAGACTTGCAAGCCAGCACCATCACCATTTCCAACACAGGCGGCACTGACCACCAGTCGTTTGACGCCGCAGGTATCCCTGCCTTTCAATTTATTCAAGACCCTATTGAATATTCTACTCGTACCCACCATACCAATATGGATACATTCGACCATTTGATTGAAGCGGATTTGAAACAGGCGGCGACGATTATTGCGTCTTTTGTTTGGCATACGGCGCAGCGAGATGGGTTGTTGCCGAGGAAGGTTTTGAAAATGGATTGATTTTTTAATTTGAATTAGGATTTTTAGGATTAAAAGGATTTAATAGGATTCCTACACGATTTTGACATTTGCAAACGCACTGTCAAAATCGTGTGGGAATCCTATTAAATCCTTTTAATCCTAAAAATCCTAATTCAAGTTAAAATACTTTTGATTTTACAAAAATGTTAAGTAAATTTGTCAAAAATTAATACGCATGACCGCAGCAGTCCTAACTGAAAAAATCTATTCGCTTGATGAATATTTTGAGTTGGAAAAACACTCAGATATTCGCCATGAATTTGTTAACGGAAAACTATACGCCATGCCGGGAGAAAGCATTATCGCTAATAGAATAGCGGACAATTGCGGTTTTCAATTGCGATTACAACTCAACAAAAAAGGCTACGATACGATTCGTCACGATGTTAGAACCATTGTGAAGTTCAAACGCATTTATCGGTATCCTGATGTGGCTTTAGCAAAACGGTCCGAAATATCTCAAACACACGCCGTTACAAAACCTGAACTTTTGATAGAAGTCACTTCTGATAACTCAACAAATACAGAGGGTGTGCGCTCGGAGGCACTCATTACAAGGGCAAGGCACAAGTTTTTCAACCCTCAAATTGGCAAATTGTGCCGTATCGTGAATATCATCAAGGGTATCAATGACGGTGTTTAAAAGGCTCTCTTTGACGTTGCCGAAAGCGTTGATTTCGATGGTGTGTTCGTTGTAGATTTCACGGACATCTTTAATCCTTTTTATCTTGCCTATCCTAATTCAAATTATAAGCGAAGATATAAAAAAGCCGCCAATACTAAGGGAGTAATTTTTTCACAGAAGCGTTAGAATTTTCAAGTATGTGTTGAAAAAATATGTTTTCAAAAGCTTGTTTTCAAAATAAAAGATATGTAACATTGCATCAACAACTGTAATTGATAGAGGTATTTAAAAATAAGCTGTATTTTATTCCTAAAAAATACGTAATTTTGTAAAAAATACAGTGATGGAAAAAGTATTAAGAATAGTTAAAAAAGGTGAAGATGATTCCAATATCAAGTATTGGCTAACGCTGACGCATGAGGAACGGCTTCGCAATTTAGAAACAATCAGACAAGAAGTAATTGCCCGTTTTTATGGTACTGGACAAAAATTTCAGAGAGTTTATAGGGTTGTTGAACGCACATGGCGTTAAATACTTGGTAATTGGTGGTTATGCTGTCAATTTTCATGGTTATCCCCGTTATACCAAAGATATTGATTTTTGGATTTGGCTCACCCGTGACAATATCCGTCACCTCATAAATGCCATTCATGCTTTTGGTTTCGCTTCATTAGGTTTAACGGAAACAGATTTCCTTAATCCTAAAAACATTATTCAGTTGGGTTATGAACCTTACAGAATTGATATTTTAATGGAATTAGAAGAAACAGACTTTGAGGATTGTTATGAACGCAAAAAACAAGTAACGATTGATAAGACGCTTATTGATTTTTTAGGTCTTGATGATTTGATTACGGTTAAAAAAATGGCTGGAAGATTTCAAGATTTGGCAGATGCGGATAATCTTGAAAAACTGAAAAATAAGAAAAAGTAATCATGAAGAGGCAATTTAAGTATTAAATCTTTCAATTATGTGTTGAAAAAATATGTCTTCAAACGCTTGTTTGTAAAATGAAACAGACATAACATTGCAATTGTAATGTCAATGTTTTGAAAAACGTTCAAAAAATGCTATTTTTGTAAAAAATACAAATAATGGAAATCAGATTAAAAATCAAAGACAAATATGCCGCTAGGTTTTTAGCATTTTTGAAAACATTGGACTATGTGACCATTGAAAAAGCCTACAATACTGTCCGAAGGGACTCCTATGGAGAGGGGGGTGTACCAACGGGCGTTCATGAATCAAAGACAGTTTATGGTAAAAAAAACAAATTGTCGGCTGGTGAAATTGAGCAATTAATCATTGCCAAAGCCTTGAGCGATGCACGGAAAATTGAGCGCGGCGAACTCACATTAAAGAGTTATGATAATTATAAAGATATAATAGCTGATTTAAAAGCTGAAATAGAAACAGACAATGAGATTCTTACCAACCAATGATTTTAACAAAGCTGCCAAGAGATTGTCTAAAAAATACCCCTCAATCTTCAATGACTTGGATAGATTATTCGGAGATCTAAACGAAAATCCTTTTATGGGCGACCCGCTTGGTGATAATTCCTACAAAGTCAGAATGGCTATTGCCTCAAAAGGCAGAGGTAAAAGCGGCGGGGCAAGGGTTATTACTTGCGTGAAAATTATAGACGATGCCATACATCTTTTAACAATGTATGACAAATCTGAAATTGAAAGTCTTTCTGATGAGTATTTGAACGAATTGAGAAAATCAATTGAACAATAAAGTGAAGTTTTAGGTTTAACAACTCTTGAAAACCTCCGTAAAACCTTAACTGTTATAGCGGTTAAGGTTTTTTTATTGCGATTATTTTCACACGAATTTCACGAATGTAAACACGAATTTCACGAATTTAGATGTTGACTGGACATCTTTCTTTGAAAAATGAACTGTCAACATCTAAATTCGTGAAATTCGTGTGTACATTCGTGAAATTCGTGTGAAAATAACCCTCTTGCAAATGCGCTTTTTTACTCATAAAATATTCAATATACTTTGATGAAACGCTTTTATTTCTCCTTCATTTTCCTAATTATTTATTGTGAAACCCACGCTCAAATCATCAATATTGAGGATAAAAGGATACGCTTAAACGATAGCATCGCCTTAAAAGGGTATGCCGATATGGCTTTGAGTGTCTTTAAAAACGATAAAAAATTGGTGACCATCAGTGCCAATAGTCAATTGGAATACGTTCATCGGAAGCACCTTTTTCTTTTAATGGGTGGTTACAATTTAGTGAAAGCAGGTAGCAGCAATTTTCTGAACGATGGTTATGGGCATTTCAGATACAATTATGATATTTCTAAAAAAGTAACTTGGGAGGCTTTCACACAAGGGCAATACAATCAGCGAACACGTTCCCTTTTTAGGGCTTTGGTGGGTACAGGTGCGCGTTTTAAGTTTCAATTGTCTGAAAAACAACGATTTTACTTAGGCTCAGCTTTTATGTTTGAACACAACCAATTTAGTGATGCCACGTCCCGTCAATATGATATGCGTTTGAGCAATTATCTGTCTTTTACAGTGGCTATTTCAGATAAAATAAAACTCAATAACACCACTTATTTTCAACCTGTTTTAACGGATTTAAGCAATTTTAGGGTCTCTTCGCAAGGCAATGCGCTGTTTCAAATCGCTAAAAGATTGCATTTTAAAGTCTCTGGCAATTTGATATGGGATAGGGATGTCCGGTTACCCCCCTCAGTACCCGACCTTATTTATGCGTGGACAAATGGTTTAAGATGGGACTTTGGTAAATAATTTCAATTCCTTTATTTCATTTAAAAACCGTTTCAGCCCCATTTTCTTGGCGTCATCCAAACTATAAGAAATATTTTTAGTGAAATATTCTTTCAAATCAAAGTGAAAGTATTGAGTAGGCAGTATATAAATCAGCTCTTGAATATGCTCCAAACCAATATGTAGCGCTTCATTAAACTGTTTTATAAAATCATCGGGCAGCTTTTTATTGGACACCCAAGCGGCAAAAACAAAGGGTAAACCTGTCCATTGCTGCCAAATTTCAGCCAAATCGTAGGTATATTTATACTTTTCACTCATGCCCATTGTCTTATCACCGATGGCTAAAGCGGCGGTTGTGCCTTGAATATGGTCTAAATACCCCCCCTCTCCATAGGAGTCCCTTCGGACAGTATTTGCATGTTTTTCACCGCCAAAATGACTTAAATCATCGGTTGAAATATAGTGAGGTGTTTGTTTCCAATATTTATGAAACAGCACTTTTGTTAATTGCACAGAGGTTTTACTGTGAAAATCCAGATATACGGTTTCCACTTCTTCAATCGGCACTTGACTATAAAGACACACCGTTTTCACCGCACCCACTGCCCCAATGCAATAATCTGAAATGATGTGTGGATTACTCAATTGTGGAATGGCTGCCACAGGTATCAACCCCAAATCCGCTTCGCCCGATTGCAATTTTGCGGCACAGAGGGACGGAATATCCAAACTCAATTCGATATTGTGTTGAACAGCATGTTGAAAAATGCCATATAAAAACGGCTTTGTGTTTAAATAGCTAACGGCTGTTACTTTATATTTTTTCATTGTATAAATTCGTTTGATTAGTGAAATTTGTTCCATAGGAATCCCGATGGAAAAATTCCTTGCTAAAAATCAACAGTTTTATATTGCCCCAAATGCTGCACATCATTTTCCAGTTCAAATAAAAACTCATTGTCAACAAGATGCACTTTATAGAGGCAGGTGTTTTGATGCTTAAAAGTATTCATTTTACTAAGGGGTTCATTTTTCAACAAAGTTAAAAGGCAGAGCAAACTGCGACCGTGTGTGCAAACCAAGATGTTTTTTTGAGCATGGCGTTCGTGTTTCAAAAAATTTAGGGCTTTGCTGAGACGGTTTTGCAATTCGGCAGCACTTTCGCCGCCTTCCAATTTGGTATCATACACGCCCGATTCCCAATCGCCCATAAGTTTTTTATAGCTTTCATGCGTCAATTCATCGCTTTTGCGCCCTTCGTGGATACCCCAACAGATTTCATTGAGTTCGGGCAGTTTCACCCACTCTCGTTGCGACCCCCTCAGTAAAAACGGCTCTACGGTCTGGTGAGTGCGTTTCAAATTGGAGGTGATGATGTATTCAAAATGCAGGTTTTTATAGTATTGATAAAACAAGCGCGCTTGTTTGCGCCCGTTGTCATTCAATTCAGAATCTACGCCACTGCCTTGTACGATGCCTTGACGGTTCATATCGGTTTCACCATGTCTAATAATATAGAGTGTCATTTTTTACAGTATTTAAAATGTACTTTTTTTCTGTAAATCTGGTAAAGCGGCGTCTATGCGCTTGACCAATTCTGGCAATTTAATGGTCGGTACGGCGGGAAATAAATGATGTTCTAAATGATAAAACATACTAAAAGTTACCGCATTTTTCCAACCATCGCGTTGCGTTCTGGCAAATTCTGGACTGTCTTCTGTG
>JAYUQN010000731.1:0-3145 GCA_043756725.1 Saprospiraceae bacterium | reverse complement strand
CTTCATGGAGTCAAGCTGTTTTTGCACCAGTTAAAGGGGCAAAATGGACATATATTTATCGTTCATCTTCTTTTTTAAGTGGTGTTACAAGTAAAATTAACGGCATTATAAATACAACATATTCAAAGGATACGGTTGTTGAGGGAAAAGGCTATAAAATGCTCATACTCAACTATGGTATTTTGGATAGTGCCAATAATTCTGTTATAGCACAATACTCGCATAAATTTATGACTCGTCAATCACAAGATACCGTATGGGGTTTTATAAATGATAAAATATACGAAAGTATCTACTTTGTTTTTAAACAGATACCAGATTCTTTTACTATAAAAAAACTTCACTTTACGGATGCTTTTTCAAAAAAAGTTTTTATAGATACTATTCAGACTGTCAAGTTTGGCAATCGGAGTTTCAAAACTTGGAAAGGAAAATCCTATCACGAAAAACTTGCTGATGGCTATAATTATGATACCTGTAGCTTGACATTCGCCGAACGCATCGGGCCAATTGATGATATTATGCCTTACTTTGCTTTTAATGGGCATCCAGGCAATATGGACAAAAGATACAAATATGGCTTAGTTTGCTATGAAGATTCAGAAGTTGGTACGCTTAAATTCATCGATTTGGATTGTAATATAGTTCCTGTCCAAGATATTTTTAAAAACATATTATTTGAGAGTTACTATGATAATATTAATAGAACCATTGAAATTCGTTTTGAAGATAGTAATATTAATCAATGGAAATTATCTTTAGCCAATATTTCAGGTCAAATTATGTTTTCAAATGTTCTAAAGTATACTCAAAACAGTATATCTATTCCCAATAGTTTATCAAGTGGTATTTACTTAATTCATTTGCTTAATAAAGAAAATGGCAGTTCCACCATTAAAAAAATATTTATTAATTAATCAAAAATGTGGCTATCATTTCGATATCCCTAAACTCAATGGCATTTTCAATTTCCTTTTGTGCTCGAGGGGAGACGGTAATTTATAGACCATACTTCAAGTTTAGTTGATTAAGAGACTCTTCAGCCGTAATATAGGTGCTTTCATCTTCTTCAAGGCGTTCATCTAAAACGGTTTTCAAATCAGCAGTTAGGTCAAAATCGTCCTCATCCTCTTCCACGATAATGGTAATGGGCTTAGATTTAAAAGCGACTTTAATAGCATCGAGTATATCGGTGCTGAGTTCTTGAGCTGAGTTTAAATGATAGGTCGTGTACATAATATTCTTATTTATGGTGGTGTGATTTTTTTACAAAGATAAGGGAGAATTTGTATTAAACCAAATCCACCTCACAACATTCAAGCCACTAAGGGCATAAAATACTGTCCAATCCAAAGGATTCCTTGCGGAAAGGACTCCCTTCGGAGAGGGGGGTAAAATTTCAATAAAACACCGTATAAAGTGCCGCCAAAACCCCACATATCAAAATAGCTAAAACAGCAAATGTATTTGTCACTTTAAAATCCTCTTTATCTATTGCCAAACCTTTAGGATTGTCCTTACTCTTGGGGTCTGCCAATGAAATAGCCACCATAATAGCTACCAATATTACAAAACACCAACCTGTTCGATTTAAAAAAGGCATCGGCGTTGCGGGTAGATATTTGAAAGCGACCGCTAAAGGAATGGATAAAACAGCCGCAACAATAGCCGCCCTTGACGTCGTCCGTTTCCAAAAAAGACCTAAGAAAAACAGGGCGAATGCCCCCGGCGTGAGGTAATTGGAATACTCTTGGATGAACTGATACGCTTGTTCCAACTGCCGCAACTGTGGCGTCACACACAAAGCAATGGCAAAAGCGACCCACACCGCTACCCTACCCACCCAAACAGTTTTCCTTTCAGAAGCGTTTTTATCGAAAAATTTTCTATAAATATCTAAGCTGAAAATGGTGGCAATACTGTTGCATTTACCCGCTAAAGAGGCGACAATAGCCGCTGTCAAAGCGGCAAAAGACAAGCCTTTTAAGCCCACAGGTAGTAAATTCATCAAAGTTGGGTAAGCTTTATCGGGTTTCACTTGACCTGTAACGGCGTCGAGCATTTCTTGCTGAAATGCGCCGTTTTGATGTAAAACATAGACCGCAATGCCGGGGATAACGCAAATCAAGGGTATCAGGAGTTTCAAAAAAGCGGCAAATAAAATACCCGCCCGAGCCGTTTTCAAATCAGCCCCCAAAGCCCTTTGCACGATGTATTGGTTGCAACCCCAATAGTTGAGATTATTAATCCACATGCCGCCAAAAAGAATGGCAAAACCCGGCAATTCGTAGTAATATTTATGCCCTTCGGCGAATATCATGTGAAAATGGTCATCGGCTTTCTCTCGTAAAAGGCTCAAACCGTCGAGGACACCCGAGCCACCGAACGTGTCCGACACCCGAGTTAAAGCCAAATAAGTAACCACCAAACCGCCAAATATCAAGACCATCACTTGTATAATATCGGTATAACCAATCACTTTCATACCGCCCAAGGTGATGAAAATGGCAACCAAAGCCAAACCTATCATGGCGTATAAAAACGGTACACCCGATACGCTTTCAATGGCAATGGCTCCCAAATAGAGGATGGAAGTCAAATTGACAAAAACGTATAACAACAACCAAAACACCGCCATAATGGTCGCCACTGTATCGTTATACCGCTGTGAGAGGAATTGCGGCATCGTATATATCTTGTTTTTCAAATACATGGGTATGAAAAAAATGGCAACTATTATCAACGTCGCCGCCGACATCCATTCATAAGATGAAATGGCTAAACCTATCGCAAAACCCGAACCCGATATGCCTATAAAATGCTCGGCTGAAATATTGGAAGCTATGAGCGACGCCCCAATTGCCCACCATGTCAAAGAGCCTTCTGCTAAAAAAAAATCTTTGGTATCCATCGAGTTCCCTTTTTTACTGCTGTAAATCCAGTAGCCATATAAAGCAACGCCGACTAAATAGATGAAGAAAACGGTGTAATCGAGTGGATTGAGTTTGTTCATATTCTTTGATTTATAGTTGTTCTTGAAAAGTGGTTTTTCGTAGAAACAAATATAGGAAAGTTTTGTAACAGATTTGACAACTTTTTAGAAGTTGTCAAATCTCCACTTACCCCCTCAGTAAATTCATCATTT
>JAYUQN010000730.1:0-3147 GCA_043756725.1 Saprospiraceae bacterium | reverse complement strand
ATTTTGATGCCGATTTGATTCAAGCCACTGTCAATAATTTGAAAGTTAATCGCGTACGAGAGCAGGAAAGCCCTATGAATATGGCGTTCGTGTTGAATGATGTTTTTGTAGCGGGTAAAAATTGGGAGACTTATTTGATGAATTCCGTAATGATGAATAAAATCACAAAACAAGAGGTGGTTGATTTTGCGAATAAATGGTTTGGCAATAATTATTCTGTTGTTTATAAACTGACAGGCGAAGATAAAAATATTCCGAAAGTAGAGAAACCTGAAATTCATCCCGTTGCCGTCAATCGAGAGTCTCAATCCGAATTTTTAAAAAGCATCGTCAACACACCGAGTAAGCCCTTGACTCCCGTGTTTTTAGATTACGACAAAGACATTAACAAAGGACTTTTGAAAAAAGATTTACCTGTTTGGCACGTCCCCAATAAGGTAAACAACTTGTTTTCAGTCTATTACGTCTTAGACATGGGCAAATTGAATGATAAAAAATTGCCTTTAGCCATTGATTATTTGAAACTCATTGGCACAACAACCAAGACCAACGAGCAACTCAACAAAGAGCTTTATCAGTTGGCGGTTGACCTCGATATTTTCAGCAGCGACGACCAAGTGTATATTTCACTCTCTGGTTTGGAAGAAAATTTTGACAAAGCCTTAGCGATTTTAGAAGATATGATTCGCAATCCGAAGCCCGATAAGGTGGCTTTGGATAAAATGATAGGGTCAAAAATTAAAGAACGGGAAGATGCGTTGCTCAATAAAAACACCATTTTTTGGGAAGCCCTTGACTATTATGTCAAATATGGTAAAACAAATCCTTTCAACGATGTTTTGAGCAACGAACAACTTAAAGGAATCAAAGCCGAGGAATTGACGCAAATTATCAAATCGCTTTCAGGTTTCAAGCATAAAGTCTATTATTATGGCGCGCGCCCTTTGCCTCAATTGACCAAAACGCTGACGCAACTACATAAAACACCTGCCACGTTCAAAGAATATCCAAAGGCTGTGGAATATGAAAGATTGAAAGACCCCAGCAATACGCTCTATTTTGTCAATTACGATATGGTGCAAGCTGAAATTGGCTTGACACGTTGGGATGAAAAATTTGATGCCTCAAAAATGCCCGCTGCCCGAGCTTTCAATGAATATTATGGTGGTAACATGAGTAGTGTAGTCTTTCAAGAAATCAGAGAATCTAAAGCCTTAGCCTATTCTACTTTTTCATGGTATCGCCAACCCGATAAAAAAGAAGACCCGTTTAGCGTCATGTTTTATGTCGGCACACAAGCCGATAAGGTGAATGACGCCATGACAGCCGTGAATGAATTGGCGAACACGATGCCTAAATCTGAAAAACTGTGGGAGACTTGTAAAAAAGCTATGAAAGCCGAATATGAATCGCGCCGCATTACCAAAACAGGCATTCTGTTTAACTATCAAAATGCGCAACGTCTGGGCATGAATGAGGATTCCAGAAAAGGCATATACAATGCGATAGATAATATAGGTTTGACCGATGTTGAAAAATTTCACGGCGACCATTTTAAAGACAAAGTCTGGTCTGTCAAAGTTTTAGGTTCCAAAGACAAGGTGAGTATGGATGTCTTGAAAAAATATGGCAAAGTGGTGGAGCTTAGTTTGAAAGATATTTTTGGTTATACGGCTGAAAAGGTTGTAAAACCGTAGATTTCATCAAACATACCCCCTCAGTATTTTCACACGAATTTCACGAATTGAAACACGAAATTCACTAATTTAGATGTTGACAGTTCATTTTTCAACGAAATACGTCCTGTCAACATCTAAATTCGTTAAATTCGTGTAGGCATTCGTTAAATTCGTGTGAAGCTTTTTGTTATGCATTGATAATTTCCCCTTCTTTCAAATACAAAACCTGTGTCACAATATCGGGTATTTCACCCTTATAATGTGTCACAAATATCAAGGTTTTATCCTTACAAAATTCATTCAATAAAGCTTTTGACAAACCAATTTTATAGCTATCCAACCCTTGAAATGGCTCATCTAAAATCAGCAAATCGGGCTGTTGTACGAGTGCTCGTATGAGCAAAACCAACCGTTGTTCACCAAAAGAAATCTCTTGGAAATTGCGTTTAACCAAATGGTTAAAACCGTAATAGTGAAACAATTGCTTCGCTAACCGACTGTTTTTACCCCCCTCTCCATAGGAGTCCCTACGGACAGTAACAAGGTCAAAATTTGAGATATTTTCTGTAAAATACAGGTGTAACTCGGGTGAAACGTAACCAATCCGCTTTTTAATGTCCCATATACTTTCACCAGAACCCCGTTTTCTATCAAAAAGAGATATATTATTGGAGTATGCTTGCGGATGATCGCCATAAATAAGGCTTAAAAGCGTAGATTTTCCAGTGCCATTGCCACCCAGTAAAGCCCATTTTTCACCCCTTTTAACCATCCAGTTAATATCCTGTAAAGCATATTGTGTACCGTATTTCACTGAAACATTCACCATATTTACAGCAATATCAAACGGTTTTGAAGCTTTTTGAGGTAAAACAGGCAACTTATTATTTAACTGAAAATCAGAAAAATGAATCTTAAACGCCTCTTCCCTTTTAAAATGACCTGCTATTTTAAAATCGTCAAGCCACAAAATATCTGTCACAGTTTCAGGAATTTCATCTACATAATTGCAAATCAAAATTAGGCTTTGACCCCCCTCAGTAATCAGCACATTTATCACGTTTTTCAAAACATTTCGCGCCTCTTCATCCAAACCCAGAAACGGATTATCTAAAACCAAAATTCTCGGCTGTTCTAAAAGGGCTTTAGCGATATACATTTTACGCGTCTGCCCATTCGACAATTTCACGATTTCAAAATCCAATAAATCCTTGATTTTCAATAGATTAAGAATATCGCTGTCTGAAATATCTGCGTCAAAGTCTTCATTTAAAAAATCCCGTACCGTAAGCACCCCCTCAGTGTCGGAACTCTGAAACCGCTGTTGGTAATAAAATTGGCTGTAATTGATAGCACTATCATGAAATTTCACCACAGACATATAATCCGCAACGTCTATATAATCATCCGATTGGGCTTCTATGTCGCTCAAAAAAGGGTATAAAATTTCCCCTTTTTCAATCGTCAT
>JAYUQN010000729.1:0-3155 GCA_043756725.1 Saprospiraceae bacterium | reverse complement strand
TAGAGACGTTGCAGTGCAACGTCTCTACAATTGCACACGAAAAATTACAGCAACCAATATTTTGTACTCCCTCTTATCAAAATACCTCGATTCAATTTAAAATTAGGCACGCTTTTATTTATAAATACGCTATACACATATCAACGCATTTAACCTTTTATCAAGAATCTCAAAACCAAAACTGTACGTCAATGATTTCTCTTAACTCACATCAATTGTGCAGAGTCCTCGGCTTTGTTTTTTGCTTAATAGGGGGGGCTGTATGGGGTAGCAACGAACCCAAAAAATCTCAAGCCGACATCTTGAAAGAAGTGGAAGGCAAATCGGCTATGGAAGTGTTGACTACAGCCAATAGTTACTCCTACAAAGATTTAAATCTTTCCCTCTTTTATGCCAACATCGCTTTACAAAAAGCGCAACAAGCCAACGATAACAGAACTCTTTTTGACGTTCAGCGTGCCATAGGTTTCATTTATGAAGACAATACTATGGTGCAAAAAGCCATCGAGGCTTATGAAAATGCTATTAAAACGGCTGAAATTTTAGGCGATACTGCGCTTTCAACCGTCTATAATGACTTGGCTATTGTGAGCAGAAAAATCAATAACTACCGTGCTGCTTATAGTTATTATGATAAAACAAAATATCATGCTACCCGCATAAATGATACCCAAATGATTGCCAGTAGCTTTCATGGTTTAGGGCATTTGCACAAAGAAGTCGGCATTTATGACCGAGCTATTGATTACTACCTTCAATCGCTTAATCTTTCTGAAAAATCTAAAAATATTATTGATATTATTGTTTCTCACAATGATATTTCTGATGCTTATTTGCGGGCAAAAGAAACAGAAACAGCCCTTCACCACGTAGAGAAAGCCTATCAACTGGCGCAAACTTACTATAAAACCCACCCACAGGAAGAAGACGCCGTTGTGCAGTTGGCAAGCGTTATCAACCGTTATGGCAATATATTGGTGGTCAGAAAAAACTATGCTCAAGCTCTTAGCAAATATGAAGAGGCTCTGGCTATTTATAAAAATCTATCGTATAAACTTTATATCGCACGTTGTTTGATGTATATCGCCAACGTTTATGTCCTTCAAAACGATTTTGTGAAAGCTGATATAAAGTTTAAAGAATGTTTGAAATATGAAAAATTATTCCTCAACCCCGATTTGGCTGAGTTATATTATAAAATGGGTACTTTTTACATCCAAAGAAAATTGCCTGAAGATGCAGAAAAAGCTTTTAAGAAAAGCTTAGATATTTCAAACAAGTATGAATTAAAAGATTTTGCTCAAAAAGTTAATTACCAAATGTTTTTACTTTATTTTGATAAACATGAAAATGTCAAAGCTTTAAAACATCTGGAGTTTGCTAATGCCTTGAGTGATTCGCTCTATAATACTGAAAAAACCCGTAGAACAGCGGAAATTGAATTTAAATTTGATATTGAAAAAAAGGAAAATGAAATTCAAGCCTTTAGATTGCGTGTAAATGAATCTAATTTGCGTGAAAAAAACCTGATGTTGATGGCAAGTATTATCCTTTTTGCAATGATTGTCCTGTTTTTGGTTTACACCATCCAAATGAGGGGTAAAAACTTGAAAACCCTCCAACAGAAAAACGAAGAAGTAGAGCAACAATATAGAAAGTTAGAAGAATCCAATGAAATTCTTTCACAATTTGCTTATGCTGCCGCTCATGACCTTAAAGAACCACTGCGCAGCATCGGCAGTTATATCGGCTTGATTCAGTTCAAACACGGGAAAAATTTGCCTGATGATGCCAAAGAATACATGACGTTTGTGAATAATGGCGTGAAACGCATGTATAGTTTATTGACTGATTTGCTTGACTTTTCGCAAGTCATTTCTCAACAACCCGGCTCAGATGAAGTGCGCCCCAATGATATTTTACTCGATGTGGAAGACAATTTGAGAAGCGCCATTGAAGCTAAAAATGCGCAAATCGTGTATCAAAGCAACCTCCCAAGTGTTAAAATGAATCGTTTACATTTGACCCAATTATTGCAAAATTTGATTGGCAATGCCCTCAAATTCACGGATAAACCGCCCGTTGTCAGAGTCAATGCTAAAGAAGAAAATGGTAATTTGATATTGACCATCGAAGACAATGGCATTGGTATGAAAAAAGATTATAGTGCTAAAGTATTTGTTTTATTTCAACAATTAAACAAAAAAGGGCAATATGAAGGTACGGGAATTGGTTTGACTATTTGTAAGAATATCGTTGAAAAATACAATGGTAAAATTTGGTTCGATTCTGAAGAAAACATAGGCACTAAATTTTATATTTCACTGCCTATGCAAGCACAAGCGGCTTAAAACTTAGTAAATCTATACCCCTCAGTATTCCCTGATTTTAAGCAAGTTAGAAGCTTTAATTAATTGAAAATTATAATTTAATTCTCCTTTGGCACTCTGGAAAAGCCCGAGCAACCCCCTGCCCCTGAAGGGGAGTACATTGCGAAGTCGTTTGAATTCTGGAACTTTTTCCCTAAAAATAATTCTGGAAAAATGCACTTTTTGCAACGACTTCGCAATGTACTCCCCTTCAGGGGCAGGGGGTTGCTCGGGCTTTTCCAGAGTGCCAAAGGAGAATTAAGGTTTAATACAAAATAATTAATATAAAATTATTATTTAATTTAAAATTAATCATAATTTGTATTTTAATGATTTTCAATTGTTTAATGAAATGTTAATCTTATAAAATTGTTATTTGATTCAAAGAAAAGTTCTCTATTTTTGTAACGCAGTTTTTATGCTGCTGTTCAAAATCCAATTTAATGTTGCTGTAATTTTTCGTGTGCAATTGTAGAGACCTTGCACTGCAACGTCTCTACGTGGTTCATTTTAACAAGGTTATTGTAAAAAAAATGCCCACTTGCACACGAAATATTACAGCAACAATTTAATTAGGCATTCCTCTCTTTTGAGATTGCGATAAAGGTTTAAAAGCGTATTTGCTGCCGGCTACTGAGGGGATATTCCCCTCAGTAAAACGGTTTCAGCTTAATGGTTAATAATGGTTAATCATTAGTGTTCAAAAGATTTTGTTAGAAGTTCACAAAGGCATTTGTGCACAGGTTTAGTAAACGGAATTTGAATGATTTTTGATTTTTTTTTCAA
>JAYUQN010000728.1:0-3155 GCA_043756725.1 Saprospiraceae bacterium | reverse complement strand
TATCGAATATCGAGGAGGTGATGAATGAGTTTGACAATAAATTTTATCAACGCATTGTGCATGAAGTGCATGCCCTTTTGCAAAAAAACACACCCCTCTCCAAAGGAGTCCCATGGGACAGTAGTCAGCACTTTTTGAGCCATCCTAATGCAGAAATTCGGGAATTTGCAACTACCGTTTTGTTCGATACGCATGATTATTCTAAAAATTGGGAAGAAAAATGGGGACGTGCGCTCGAAACGCAAAAAATACCAGAGCTAAATTTCACAAAAGACAGTTTCAGCTCGCTTAAACGTTTCAAACTCCGTAAAATTATGAAAGTCTGTGACCACAACCAAGAGCTTATCCGCAAAGCCAGCGATGCCGGTGATATGGCAACGATGATGAAACATTTGAAAATTCATCAACGGTTGATGGAAATGAGGACTCAGTTAGCGAATGAACTGAATACAGTGGTTTTAAAATAAATAAATAAATAAAAAATAAATTGCAAAATGGTTGTCATATTGACAACCATTTTATATATTTGTATTACAAAATAAAAAACATACTTTGAAAATGGAAAAACCGACAAAAACAAGACAAGAGCTTGAAACAGAGCTTGAAGAACGTAAAATCTGGTATAACCGTGTTTTATCAGATATAAAAAAGCGCAAGCGGCTTGGGCTTACTGAAATAGACAATATGCTCGATATTTTGAATATGATAAAAGATGATATTCAAGAAATAGAAGAATTATTAAAATCAATGGATTAAAAACAGCGTAAAAATGCTAACAACGATAAAAGAATACTGTACAGTGCGAGGTGTAAGCCGCCAATTTGTCTATAAATACATTAAATTAGGGAAATTTCAATGGGTGAATTTACCTGTTTATACCGAATGGGACGGATTACGCATAAACGTAGGCTCAGAAAATTTCTTAAAAGTACCCGATGGTTTTGAACCCGCAGATTTAGAAGTTGCTCACGCACAACTCCTTGCTTTTCGAGCAACTAAAGATAAAGATTTGAGAAAGGACATTGAGAAATTGCTTTTGATGGAAGATGACACAGAAGCTGAACAATTTCGTGAACTGCTATATAAAACGTATGACCATGTTGATAATCCTAAAAGACAGGCTTTTTTAAATGCGTTTCAGCAAATTCAAAAACACTTTGAAAATGACGTAAATGAGCTTCAACAGAGTGTAAAAGACTTGAAAAACACCCTTGAAAAGTATAAATCTGAAAAACAATCTTTGGTTTTGTCATAAAAAAATCCCGCCTCGACAAGTCGAAGCGGGATTTTCACCCAATTGTTTAACCTATTAAAATTTAAAATAAGACTTTTCATTTTTGCCACCGCCTTGCACATTTTCAAAACGGGCTTTGAATTCTTTTGACATATTCAAGTCGTTTTTACGGGCATAAATTTCTTTCAAAGCAATAAGCGCATTTTGATTATTAGGGTCAAAAGACTCTGCTTTTTGAAAAAACGGTAAGGCTTTTTCAAACTCCGCCAACATCAATTTCTCTGCTTCTTCATATTTTTTCTGACCCGCTTTGCTAAAATCGCTCTCTAATTTTTTCATCGCCTGTGAAAATTTAGCGGCTTTATTATAGTAGCTCGCGCCAATCGAATAGATAGCATCGGAGTTTTTAGGGTCAATTTCAAGCGTTTTTTCATACCAAACTAAAGATTCTTTGACATATTCGTCTGCTTTAATGGAATCTTTTTGCGACAAGTTGTCATACACATTACCCAAAGTGAAATAAAGCGAAGAGTTTTTAGGTTCTCTTTGAATGCCTTCTTTCAATTTTTCAATCAACATATCCATTTTACCCGCTTCGAGATAGTAGTTGATTTCAGCAAACAGCAAAGTCGTTTCTTCTGGGTAGCGTTTGCGCCCTTGTTCCAATATGCGCATTGCCCCTTCTTTGTCGCCAGCTTCTTTTTTCAATTTATACATAGCTGAATAAACGAACATAGAATCTTGATTAGTTGCCATCATTTTCTCGTAGATGGGCAAGGCTTCTTTGTCTTTTCCTGCATAACCTGCCAACAAGCCTGCCAAATAAAGCTGACGATTGTAGTCTTCTGGTTTATCCAAATTGCCTTTTTGACCTGCCGCTTTCAAGGCTTCGTGGATGTCCATCGCAGCTTTAAAAGAATTAAAAGCACCTGCATAATCTTTAGAATCTGTCATATCTTGCGCATAGCCATTAAGATAGGGCGCAACATCTGCCATTGTTTTCAAAATTTCTTTAGCCAATTTAGGGTCTTTGTTGTTTTTCAAAGCCGTCATAATGGCATCGGCTGCTTTTAAACCCACAGTTGAGTATTCATTTTTATACGATTTACCCGTTATTTGAGCTAAGGCTTTGCCGTTGTCGTCCAATTTAGCCATACTCAAAAGGAGCTTGGTTTTGTAAAGATAAGCTTCCGCACCACTTTGATTTTCAGGTGCTTTCAAGGCATCTTCCACCGCTTTTTCAGCTTCTGCCAATTTTTCTTTTTTAACTTCGCCTTTCGTCGCTTTCTTAGCCGCTTCTAAAAGTTGCTGTGGCGTTTGTGCATAGGTCGTGAAAGCAAAAAGTAGCGCTGCGAGACCAATAATAACTCTTTTCATACTGATACTGTTTTTTATTTTTTTTAAAATAGATAGTTTCACCAAGTTTCCCAATATAGACGCTGAAAAACTATTTGGATAGTTACTAAAATGTTAAATAATTAAAATATTTTCACAAATTTAAGCCACGAATTTACGAATTTTACGGATTCCGCTAAAAAAAATCGTGTTATACGTAAAATTCATTATTTAGGTCTTTAATAATTTTTGGAACAGGGCACTTTTGTCATTCCGAGGAACGACAACAATTTCCTCTTTGGCTTTTTTACCACATAGTGCTCGGGAGTAGAAAAAACTCCAACGTGAAAATAGATAACTAAAAAACGCCGTTTTTTAACTGATTGAAAATCAATGATTTACAATTTGTTATATAGGAGTATAAAATATTCGGTGTGACCTTTGACAAAGTTAGAAACTTTGGGGATGTTTCATTTTGCTTAGAAAGTAGTTTACATTTTTTTTTTCGAGCAAAGATTTAGGGTAAGTTTTTTGATAAAATTTGATTGAGTTTTGATTTTTTTTTGCAAAAAAAATCAAAACTCAA
>JAYUQN010000727.1:0-8632 GCA_043756725.1 Saprospiraceae bacterium | reverse complement strand
TAGAGACGTTGCAGTGCAACGTCTCTACGTGGTTCATTTTAACAAGGTTATTGAAAAAAATGCCCTATTGCACACAAAAAATTACAGCAACAAATATTCTCCCCAAAGGCGAGAAAATTCGGAAGGTAGCGGGAGAAAATTCGGAACTAAAGGTGAGAAAATTCGGAGGATAACGGGAGAAAATTCGGAAGGTAAATTGCTTTAAACTCAAAAAATTATGGCAGAAAATTTAAAAATGAAAGACATACAACTATTTGACGACCCAGATTTAATCGTTTTACGCAATCCTGTTGCAAAAGCACGATTTCATCTATCTGTCTATCAAACCAAATTTCTTTTGGAAGTGCTTTCTCATTTGAAATCCAAACCAGAAGCCCGTATTTTATCGTTTGATATTCGCCAATTCAACCGCAGTTTGAATATTGACAACAATGATATTAAGTATTATGTCAATGAAGTTCGTAAAATGGTGCGCCACGTTGTCAGCATACCTTTAGAAGACCGCAAAGAGGGCGGTATAAGACTCAAAGAAGTGGCTTTAATTGCGGGTATTGATACCGATATTGATGGAAGAGGGGAGGGGAGTATCAAAGTGGAAGTGGCAGATATGATAAAACCTTATTTTTTAGAAATTGCCAACGGTCAGTTTTTTTCTTTCAATAAATACAATTCACGGGTATTGAAAGGACGGTATTCCATTAATCTGTATATGCTTTTAAAATCATATCAACGCTTTCGCACTTTTCAAATTAACTATGAAGAATTACGCGACATCCTTGAAATCAAACTCGAAGAATATCGCCCTTTTAAAGAATTTAAACGGTGGGTTTTAGAGAAATCTCGTAAGGAAATGCTTGAAAAAAATGATATTTACTTCGATTATGATGTCATAAGAGCCACATCCAGTAAAAAAAGTGATGTATCAAAAATTGTTTTTCATATCCAAGATAACCCTAACCACGCTGCTATTTTCAAGGAATTTCAACTTAAAGAAGGTAAAATAAAACGACCCAGAGTATTTATTAAAGATAAAGTGAAACCCCAAACGGGAGAAAATTCGGAACTTAAAACATCCGATTTTTTTGAACATTTGAATAACCATTTAGCCGCAGCGGATACAGTGTCTTCAGGAAGTTCTGATATTTTACGCCTCGTTAAACGCTTTGAACCCGAGGCAACAGACGAAATTTTGTTACCTTTCATTGACGGTCTACAAGCTAATGGTTTTTCAGAAGAACGCATTTTGGATGTTTTACTCTACGCCCAAGAACGGCAACAAAATGGTGAGAAAATTCGGAACATCATGGGCTATATGAAACATGGTTTGGAGTCGGGTATTATGGGCATAGGTTTAGCAAAAACCAAAGCAAACCAAGCGAAAACTAAGGCTGATATGGCTCAATGGGACACCTTGATAAAAAGCAATCCGTTTGCAATTTGGTTACACAACTATTATATTGACAAAGGCATAGATGCCGATAATGATGTCAAAATAGCCTTTATGGAAGCTTCTAAAAAAATCCCCGCTATGGCAAGTTATTTTGATGAGACAGGTAAAATTAAAGAATCGGAAAAGGATAAATTTAGAATTTCACTCGGTAAAAAATTAGCCCATACTGAGGGGGTCACGATTGATGCCCTTTTTGTACAGTGGGTTTTTGAAACGCAAGGCGTGAAGATTGGCAGGGTGAAAAACAAATGGGTAGAAATTTAACAGGCTCAAAATATAATGAAACGTAGAAATTTACTTAAAATCATTACAACAAGTTGTGTAGGCGCTTCGGCTTCAACAAATAATTCAAGCAGCAGCCGATGAAGCCTAAAATCATTATTGCAGCAGACAGTTTCAAAGATGCACTCGATACTTTCAGCGTGTGCCAAGCCATCAAGCGGGGCATAAAGGCAGCATTGCCCAATGCCCACATTGTTGAGTTACCTCTTTCAGACGGCGGCGAAGGTTTATCAGATATTGCCGCTCATTATTTTGATTTACAACGCATTGCCGTAAAAACGTGCGACCCTCTTTTTCGCAAGCATACAGCCATCTATGGGCTAAGTCATGATAATACAACCGCTTTTATCGAAATGGCGCAAGCAGCAGGTTTACAATTACTGAAAAATGAAGAGCGCAATCCCCTTAAAACAACCACTTATGGTGTTGGGCTAATGATTCAAAATGCCCTTGAAAAAGGGGCATCTCGCATTATCATTGGGCTGGGTGGTTCGGCAACAAATGATGCAGGAATGGGCATGGCAACGGCATTAGGGTGGCAGTTTGTAGGTGAAAACGGTGAAATTTTATTGCCTATTGGTGAAAATTTAGATAAAATTCGACACATAACACCCCCTCAGTATTTTCCACAAAACATTAACTTTGAAGCCATTTGCGATGTCAAAAATCCGCTTTTTGGTGAAAATGGTGCCGCTTATATATTCGCTCGTCAAAAAGGAGCCGACGATGCAGATATTAAAAAACTCAATAGGGGGTTGCGCCATTTTTCTGAAATCGTCGGTGCAGATCCCAATGTTTCAGGCGCAGGTGCGGCGGGTGGCTTAGGTTTTGGTTGCCTCTTTTTTTTAAAGGCACATATAAAAAGTGGCATCGAATCGGTGTTAGATTGGGCTAATTTTGACCAACATCTGGCAGATGCTGATTGGATTTTTACAGGAGAGGGACGGTTGGATAGTCAAACTTTGCAAGGCAAACTCATCGCAGGTATTGCAGCACGAGCAAAGGGAAAACCCATTATAGCCCTGTGTGGTGCGCTTGATTTACCCCCTCAGTATCTAAGCGATTTAGGCTTGAAAGCCGCATTTTCTATTGCCCAAAAACCTTGTACTTTACCCGAAGCATTGGCAGCAACGGCGCAAAATTTGGAAAATACAGCATTTAATATTGCAAACCTTCTTGTCAAAAATAAAAAATAGGTGATTATGAAAAATCTAAAAAAACGCCTCAAACAAGGCGAAACTCTCATTGGCTGTTGGCTCAATCTTGGAAGCCTTTTAACCGCTGAAATAGTCGGACAAGCAGGATTTGATTGGGTACTTATTGACCTTGAACATGGGGCAGGTGTCGAAAAAGATGTCCTTTCACAATTGCAAGCTTTAGAAAGTACCCCCACTGCCCCCATTGTGCGGGTTGAAAGTGCCGAATCGCCCCGCATTTCTCGCGTATTGGATATGGGCGCATTAGGCGTCATGTGTCCGAAAGTAGATAATGCACAAGAAGCCCAAAAAGTCATAAATGGCTTACATTATCCACCTTTTGGCAACAGAGGTGTTGCCAAAATGGTGCGGGCTACAGCTTTTGGTCTCAATTTTCCAACCTATTATGCACAATCCCAAGATACTATTTTAGGTATTGTACAAATAGAAACCCTTGAAGCGCTCAACCATTTAGATGAAATAGCCGCAGTAGAGGGCGTAGATGTCCTTTTCATCGGACCCTCCGACCTCTCAATGGCAATGGGCATTTTCGGGCAATTTGACCATCCTACCTTTCTTGATGCCCTAACAAAAATCATTGAAGCGGGTAAAAAAGCGGGCAAAGCCATAGGTATTTTACTTTTTAACCCCAATGATTACGATAAGTATCACAATCTGGGTATCCGATTTATCGCTTGTGGTTCAGATGCTACTTTTGTAGCGGAAGGCGCAAGGCTTATGGCTAAAAAGCTCAATGGTTTTAAAAATAATTTACAACCATGATACCAAGCTACAACCTTGCGAAGCTTTCAAGCTTCGCAAGGTTGTAGTCTTTAAAAAAGGTGAAAAAATCGTAGAATGGGGTGAAAATACTGAGGGGGGTATTTTATTAATGAAAAAGCACTATCTATGTGGTGACATATCAACCTATTCATCGTTTCAACAAATCCGCTATCAAAATGAAAAAACTAATTTCCACTTCTGGACCCATCGGTATTCAATTGCATCCCGGGAATGAGATGTCCATTAGTTATAAAAATATGGTTGTAGCAAAACTTTAATAAGTATGAAGTTTTAAAATAACTAAGATTTTTTTATAGGGAAAATTGAAAATTTTCCCTATAAAAAAATCAAAAAACCTCTTAGGCAGAGTTGATTGATTCTCTATTGAAAGCGGCAGAGCCGCATAATATTTGTAGAAATAGTAACAAACCATCTTCCCAGAGGTGCAGAGCCTCGAAATAATATTAGGTTACGGTGCTCTACATCTAAGGTATTCTCATTTTGCGAACCCCTTAAAATGCAGACGGCAGGCGGTAAGCAAAATGTTATTTGTACACACCATACCTACCACAAAAACCATCATAAAATTAGGGACTCCCGCTCATTGTCCCCTCAACATCTTGCCCTTCAAGTTGCTCACACTTTGTTTCCATAGTTTTAAAAGCAAGTCATGATCTATATCATCTCTTTATCTGATAAACCTCATTTAAAGAGATAGGAAACACGTGTAATATTGCCATTAAATAGGTAATTCCTACGGTTGAAACTTGATTAAAGAATACAAAAATAGCAGTGCACGATGTTGAAAATTAAAATTATTGGAACAGAAAACATTAGGCAGAAAGCTTTGGCAAATCGGGTGAAGCAAGCCGTAGAATCCATGATGGTGGATGCCACAATTGTTGAAATAACAAATTTAGAGGAAATCATCGCTTATAATATAATTCAAACACCCGCTTTGGTCATTCGGGATCAAGTGCTGAGTCAAGGCATTATCCCGCAAGTAATAGAGTTAAAAACCCTAATTGCTGCTTTTTTACCCGATGTAAAAAAAAACATGACCACTCCGCCCTAACCGAATCTTGAAAAGAATTAACGAAAATCATCGTTCACACTGATAAAAGTCATTAAAACAGCGTCTGAAATGCTTGAATCTTGTGGTGTTAAACAAATTTTAAGGTAAAAATAAAATGCTCTATTATGAAAATGAAACTATTGATGATGGCGGTCATTCTCGCTCTTGCAGCTTGCGGTGGTAGCAAAAATACTGAGGGGGGATAATTTTAAACCCACACCAACAACAGGTGCTGCCGACAACAAATCAACGGCTCCAAGTAACGATGACAGAGGTAAAGAAGTTAAACTCACCAACCCTTTAGATGGGGCAATGGCAACAGCGGGCAATGAAACGTACAAACTCAAATGCAGTGCCTGCCACCGTTTGAATACCGAAAAACTGGTCGGACCGGGTTGGTCAGGCGTTACAACACGCCATAAACCTGAATGGATTATGAATTTTACAGTCAATCCTGATGAAATGCTCAACAAAGACCCAAAGGCAATAGCCATGCTCGAGGAATGTTTGGTACGTATGCCTAATCAAAATTTGACGGAGCAAGATGCTCGGGCTGTTTTTGAATTTATGCGGAAAAATGATGGAGAAAAATAGCGATTAGAGACTGTGTGATTAGATATTTTACCCCCCTCAGTAAAAAACGGATTTTGCTAAATCTACTTTGGCACTTTAGAAAAGCCCGAGCAACCCCCTGCCCCTAAAGGGGAGTACATTTCGAAGTATGTTGAAATTTTGAACTTTTTCAAGACTATTTTGATAAAAAGAGTTAAAATCTCAAACTACTTCGAAATGTACTCCCCTTTAGGGGCAGGGGGTTGCTCGGGCTTTTTTAAAGTGCCAAAGTAGAACTAATCACTTCTGCAATATCTTTCGCTGCATGGGGTTTGCCCAATTTTAAAATATTCTCTCTTAAACTGCTTCTAAGTCCTTCATTACCCAACAATTCTATCGCAGTTACAATCATTTTTTCAGAAGCGTCTTTGTCTTTCACTAAAACTGCCGCCTTGTTGTCCACCAAAGCCATAGCGTTTTTCGTTTGATGGTCTTCCGCAACGTTTGGAGAAGGCACTAATACAGAAGGGGTGCCTGCTAAGCATAACTCTGAAACGGTCAAAGCCCCTGCTCTGGCAATAACAACATCGGCAACAGCATAAGCCAAATCCATTCGGTCTATGAATGCGCGCATCTGCACGTTGGGCAAATTTGCTGTTTTACCGCCTTTGAAATCTTCTTCATACAAGCGACCACATTGCCATAAAACTTGCATATCTCCTTTATTTTCAATCAATTGCGCATTTTTTTCTAAAGCGACATTAATGGTTTTAGCACCCAAAGAACCCCCTAAAATGACCAGTGTTTTTTTATTTTTATCTAAATTGAAATACCGCATTCCTTCTTCTCTTTTGGCTGAAACATTCAAAATATCAGAGCGCACTGGGTTGCCTGTTAAAACCAATTTGTCTTTTGGAAAAAATTTATCCATCCCTTCGTAGGCGATACATATTGCTTTCGCTTTTTCAGCCAACAATTTATTCGTGACGCCTGCATAACTGTTTTGCTCTTGTAAAACCGTTGGAATGCCTTGACTTGATGCCGCTTTTAAGGTGGGACCCGATGCAAAACCACCAAAACCGACGACAATATCAGGTTTAAAACGTTTTAAAATGCTTCTAACACGCCACATACTGAGGGGTAGTTTATAAAGCAATTGGATATTTTTAAGGATATTTTGAAACGTCAATTGGCGTTGAATACCCGCAATGGGCAAGCCTTCTATCGCATAACCTGCTTTTGGCACACGCTCCATTTCCATTCTGCCTTCTGCGCCAATAAAAAGAATTTCTACTGAGGGGTCTTGCCGCCGCAATTCATCGGCAACGGCTATGGCGGGGAAAATATGACCCCCTGTTCCACCTGCACTGATAATGACTTTCATTATACGTTTTTATTTATTCTTCTTTCGCCAATTCAATATGCTTTGAAACGCTCAATATCATCCCCAAAGCAATGCAACTAAACCACAATGATGTGCCACCCATACTCACCATTGGCATTGGCAAACCCATAACGGGCACTAAATCTACCGCCACCGCCATATTCGCTAAGGCTTGAATCACCAATATCAGCGTCAATCCCATTGCCAACATCGCGGGGAAGGTCTTCTCCCCTATTGTGACCAATCGGACGACTCGAAAAAAGAGTAAGAGGAATAAACACATGAGCAATATGGCGCCAAACAAGCCGTATTCTTCCATCACAACGGCATAAATATAATCCGTATAAGCCATAGGCAAATAATTTTTTTGGACAGAATTGCCCGGACCATTGCCAATAAAACCACCTTTGGCAATTGCCATTTTTGCCAATTTCACTTGTTCATAATCTTTACCTTCGTTGAAATTGCGCAATCGGGCTGTCCATGTTTCTATACGACCGCCAAATTGCGGAACGGCTTTGCCTACCACCAACATCCCTGCGAACGAAACAAGTCCACAAAATATCAATAGAAAAATATATTTCATCGCTACACGCCCGATAAACATCATAATCAAACAGGTAACGAAGAGTACCGAAGCCGTAGAAAGGTCAGCGGGAGCTATCAATAAAAAGACGAGAATAATCGGCATAATAATCGGCATGAAAGCACTCTGAAAGTCTCTAATATAATCTTGTTTAGCAGATATGGAGCGAGCCACGTAGGTTATCAAGGCAATTTTAGCCAAATCAGACGTTTGAAAAGTGATACCAATACCCGGCACCATAATCCAACGAGTCGCATTATTGACATTAACACCGAAAAACAAAGTGAAAAGCAAAAGCGGCACTATCACAACCAGCATATAAGGCGCCCAAGTGTTATACCTTTTGTAGTGGATAAGATAGCAAGCATAAGTAATAAGCAAGCCTATTGACAGCATTATCACCTGTTTTATCAAATAGCGTTCGGTGTTGCCACCGCCGCGTTGAAACGCCAGTGTACTTGAAGAACTATACACCGCCAAAATAGAGAACAGTGCTAAAATGGCAACAATAGCCCAAATAACACGGTCTCCTTTTAACTCTGCTGAAATACGATTGGCAATTGACATGGTTTTTTATAATTATAGGTTTCAGATGAATTATGAATAAATGGGTTAGCTTTTTTCTAAACGCCTTACATTTTGCTCTAAATCTGCCATTTCAGCCATCATTAATTGAATACACCTATTAAATGCAGCAGTTAATAGAGCATTTTTGGGGTGTTTAATTGGAAACAATGTTTCAAATAAGTAATTTTTATATTGTTCTGATTCAATATCAGTTTGAAGATTTAAATAATGTGCTAAATGTTTTTGTAATTCAGTATCATCTGTTGCATCTTTAGACATCGCCTGAGCATAATCTGAATCTGATACATCACCTGACCAATAGGACTTTTTTTCAGCTAAATACTGAGGGGGTACTTTCAGAAATTTTTGCTTACCTACACCAATCTTTATACCTTCCAATTCTACAAAAACGGGTAACTCTAACATTTCAAATTTCCCTTTTTTGATATACTCATATACGAATTGTCTTGAAACACCTCGATGAGTACAATAATCTTTTACAGTTGTCAGTGTCATTATATAAATTTTTAAATACTTCTACAAGACAAAAGTCCAAAATACTTCACATATTGTCAAGCAATAAAGTAGATTTTTATATATTTTTCAAAAAAAAACGGTTACACTACAAGCATAACCGTTTTTGAAATTTTATATTGAATTTCGGAATTATCTACTTTGTGGTACAAGAAGTTATAACTTGTTGATTATCAACATTTAGGAAATTTTAAAAATTTCCTAAATGTGCGCTTGTACCACA
>JAYUQN010000726.1:0-3167 GCA_043756725.1 Saprospiraceae bacterium | reverse complement strand
CCGATTTTTTAATAAAATTGATGAAACTGCCGCCTAAATATTTTGATTCAAAATTGACAGGCGATTTGCTTCAACGCATCAATGACAACCACCGTGTTGAACAATTTTTAACATCAAGTGTGCTTTCCACGGCGTTTTCCTTAATAAATTTCTTTGTTTTTGGCGTTATTCTCTTTTTTTACAACGTCAATATTTTTTTAATCTACACCTTTTTCACGGTTGTTTATTTGATTTGGATTATTTTATTTTTGAAAAAACGGAAAGAATTGGATTATAAAAGGTTTGACCAGATGTCTGAAAATTCATCCAATCTTATCCAAATGATTTCTGGCATGAATGAGATAAAACTCCACAATGCAGAAAAGCAAAAACGGTGGCAATGGGAACGCATTCAAGCTAAACTCTATCGCGTCTCTATCAATTATTTGGCTTTAGAGCAGCGTCAACGCGCAGGCGCGAACTTTTTAAGAGAAATCAAAAACATTTTCATCACGTTCGTGGCAGCAAAAGCCGTTACGGAAGGGCAGCTCACAATTGGCGGCATGGTGGCTATCGAGTACATCATAGGTCAGTTGAATGCGCCTTTGGACAACTTGGTTCAGTTTATTCAAATGGGTCAAGATGCTAAGATTTCGTTAGAGCGTTTGAATGAAATCCACAAACAAGACAGTGAAGAAGGGAAAGAAGAACGCATGAACGTGTTGCCTGAAAGTGGCGATGTCTATCTTGAAAATATGTCTTTTCAATATGGCAGTGTGCACTCCCCGATGGTTTTAAAAAATATCAGTTTGAAAATTCCTAAGGGTCAAACTTTAGCGATTGTGGGTTCAAGTGGTTCTGGTAAGACCACGATTTTGAAACTTTTGCTCAATTTTTATCAACCTACTGAGGGGTATGTAAAACTGAGCGATGTGTCATTGAACAACATCCAAAACCGTTTATGGCGTGAAAAATGCGGCGTAGTGATGCAAGAAGGCTATATTTTCAGTGAAACTATTGCCAAAAACATTGCGCTGGGTGAAGACCATATTGATAAAAAGAAATTGTTGCAAGCCGTAAAAGTGGCTAATATTCAGTCTTTTATCGAATCGTTGCCTTTAGGGTATAATACGAAAATTGGGGACGATGGTGTCGGTTTATCACAAGGTCAAAAGCAACGCCTTTTAATTGCCCGCGCCGTTTATAAAGACCCTGAATACATCTTTTTTGACGAAGCCACCAATGCCCTTGATGCCCACAATGAGAAAATTATTATGGAAAACCTCAATGAGTTTTTCAAAGGCAAAACCGTCGTCATTGTAGCCCATCGCCTAAGTACCGTCAAACACGCCGATAATATTTTGGTTTTAGAAAAAGGTGAAATCATTGAACAAGGCAATCACGAACAATTGACCCGCGCCAGAGGCTCATATTATAGTTTGGTGAAAAATCAATTAGAATTAGGATCTTAGGAGTTATGAGTTATGAGTTATGAATTATGAGTTGAACGCATCTCGTAACTCATAATTCATAACTCATAACTCATAATTCAAAATGACATGGAAGAATACGAAAAAATAGAACTCCGGAGCGACGATGTGCAGGAGATATTGGGCACGCCACCTTCTTGGATATTGCGGTGGGGCATCACCTTTATTTTTATGGGTGTGGTGATGTTGGGTGTTGTCAGTTATATTGTGAAATATCCAGATATTATTCATGCACCCGTTCAGATTACGACAAATGTGCCGCCTGTACCTGTGGTTTCACGGTCAACGGGTTACCTTTCCAAGCTGTTGGTGAAAGAAGGAGATACCGTAAAACAAGGAGATTTGCTTGTAGTGATGCAGAATTCGGCGAATTATGAAGATGTTTTTCGTTTAGAAAAGCAGTTAAAAAGTTTAGACAGTTTGAACGATATTGTCCTTAGAATGTATGAGCCAGACGTTAATTTGATATTGGGTGATTTACAGCTTAATTACTCTACTTTTGTGCAAATTTTGAAGGAATTTCAATTCAAACAAGAGTCAAATTATACAAAACAAAGTACCACTCAAATAGAACAACAAATAAAAAGTACCAATAAGCAAAAGCAATTAGAATTTGAAAAGCTCTCCAGTGTTCAAAGCAATTTAGAATTAGCCAAGCAGCAATTTGCGCGTAAACAAATTTTATATTCTGAAAAGGCGATTTCAAGAGACCAATTAGAGGAAGGTAAAAAAGAGATATTCGCCTACGAGCAAAGCCTCAAAAACATACGAAGCACTATGGAAGAGTTGGATGGTAGAAATTTGCAACTTCAAAAAAACATCATGGAATTGCAGCAATCCAACCAAACCACCAACTCATCTCAATATAACAACCTCGTGGAATCGGTCAATCAGCTCAAAACAGCGATTGCTAAATGGAAACTCACGTATTTAATGACCGCTCCGATTGATGGTAAAATCTCTTTTTTCAACAATTATTGGGCTGAAAATCAAGATATTAAAGAAGGCGTAGAGGTGATGGCAGTTTTACCCACTAATAGTTCAGCCAATTCAGATATGGTCGGCTTTGCCGAGTTACACATGTCGGGTTCGGGCAAAGTGAAAGAAGGGCAACGGGTGGTGATAAAATTTGACTCCTATCCCTATCAAGAGTATGGCGTTGTGGAAGGCAAAGTGATGCAAAAAGCCCTTTTACCGAAAAATGATAAAGCCATTTCTGTCCGCATCAGTTTGCCACAAGGCTTGAAAACGAGCTATCATAAAACCTTAAAATTTGAACAGCAAATGCAAGGCTCAGGTGAAATCATTACGGAAGAACGCCGTTTTATTGAACGGATGTTTGACAAATTGATTTCTGTTTTTAAAAATCATTGATTTTTTAAGGACAATACCCCCGTCTCCAAAGGAGTCCTATGGACAGTATTTTGAGATTTTTAGAGCTATAAAAAAGCCATGACATTGTTCAAGTCATGGCTTTTTTTCAAAAGTATACCATTTAAAATTATAAAGCGTAGAAAATCAATGCCTAAAAATTCATCATTTATAATTCACAGCAATTATCAATATAGATAACAGTAGAAATTACCCAACCACAACGCATTATTTTCCCAATTTGATAGAAGATGCCTCTATTTATGTGGATAAAACCCAATTTATATTGTGGGTTTACAGAAGCTGAATTAAGGCACTGTCGGTTTG